>DATIBJ010000034.1:0-3774 GCA_035457565.1 Pyrinomonadaceae bacterium
GCTTTCCAGGCGCCAACTCTTTTGAGGCTCTCATGGACAAGCCTGTGCCCTCATACGCTTTGAAGCTGAAATGTCCGCGTTCGTCGACTTCTACGCGATAGGTCAAACCCTCACTCGCATAGCCGACCCTTGCTCCCGTGACCGCCCGACCTTGCGGATCTACGACCACGCCTTCGATTGTGTGTTCAGCAGGCATCGGCGGCATTACCAATTCAAAGTTCTCTAGCCGCTGGCCTTCGCTAATCGTGAACACCTTCGCCTCTGAGCGTTCGGATACCCCGGGATAATAAAGCGTCGGGAATGGTCGGTTCTGACTCGTCATTCCATCGAAACGAGTTATGAGGGTATACCGGCCAGCCGGGATCCGGTCGAAATTGTAGTTGCCGTTTTCATCCGAATAGCTTGTGGCCCAATGTCCCGCGTACTTCTCTTTATCAGCAGCAATCAAGAATATTTCGGCGCGCGGAATGGGTAATCCAGTTGCACTAACGACTCGCCCGTTTAGACGTCCATCAACTACGAAGCTGAAGTGGACCAGGCCACAGCCGCGTTCTGCTAACTTAATCTTTCTAAGCGACTGAGCGTCGGTTAAACCACCAGGCGCAGCGGCGGACACCTCGTAATCGCCGGCCGGGAGATCAGTAACGACAATTGTTCCACTCCTATCTGTTGTCCGATTGAGGTCAGTCTCTGGTCCGCTTATCTTTACTGGTATTCCTGCAAGCGCGGCTTGCCTGCCCACTCCATCCGGCCCGCGGTCGAATCTGACAACCTCGACCGTCAATTTTCCGCCGGGCTTAGCTTTCGTCAAACCTCGAGCGTAGGCCAAATCTTCAGTAGCCTTTGAAATTTGTTTTGTGCGTGTGCAAATACTCGTTTTGAGTTGTCCGTCCTTAGTTTCATACGCATAGACCAGGTACTGCTGAGTGGTCCTAAAGCCAAAGCCGCAATCAGAATCGCCGAGCCCCGTAAGAATTTCGACCTGCGGTCCTTCAACGCCGGTGAAGGCTTCGTCGATAGACAAGCGCACCAGCCGTTGATGTCGCTCGTAGTTATCCTGTTTGAGGATTACCGTCTTGCTTTCGATAACGGTGCCAACGAACACAGCCCTGGCTTTCCAGAAATCCTCACAAACGACTGAGCCGCCAAAAACGCACTGACACGCGTAGGTGTCGAGCGAAGACCCGCAAAGAAAAGCGACCAAAATGAACGCATACAAAGCAGTCTTTTTCATTCAGCACCTCTTTGCCGGAAATTATTACTGTGTAACGTTACTTGACTCCGCAAGCGCGCGTTGGCGTTCGAAATGATCGGCGATGTCCTGGGCGGTCTTCCGCCCTACGAACGGAGTCAACTCAATCACACTCGCCTTTGCGACGCGTTGAATCGACCCAAAGTGACGCAGCAGCCTTCCTTTCCGTTTTTCACCGACTCCGGGAATCGCGGTCAACTCTGAAGTGAAGTCGCGAAGCTCGCGTCTCTTGCGGTGGTACGTAACTGCAAACCTGTGCGTCTCGTCGCGGATCATCTGCAGCAATCGCAGAATCAGCGAATGCGGATCGAGATAAATCGGTTCGTCCTCACGGCCCTTCAACAGAAGATACGCAACTTCATTGTGTCTCAGCGGCGGCTTGACGATCCCGACCATCGGCACCGCCTCAAGTCCTAACTCCCGCATCGCTTCGGCCGCACCATTCAACTGCCCCTTGCCACCGTCAATCACGATTAGATCGGGAAGCGGTTTGCCTTCTTCAAGCAACCGTCGGTAGCGGCGTGTTATCACCTCGCGCATTGACGCCACATCGTTGACACCTGCAACACCTCTAATGCGGAACTTCCGATATTCAGAACGGTTCATCTTGCCGTTCTCACAAACCACCATGCCAGCGACGTTCTCAGCACCCTGGATATGAGAAATGTCGAACGATTCGATGCGCGCGGGCAGTCGAGGCAGTTCCAGAGTTTCCTGCAGCTCTTCGAGGACGCGCTTCATGTCGGGTTTGAGAATGCGAAAGCGTTGTTCGAAAGCTAGCTTGGCGTTCTTATCCACGAGATCGATCATGTCGCGCTTCTCGCCACGCTGTGAGAAGAAGATTCGCACTCGCTTACCTCTTCGCTTGCTCAACGCTTTTTCAAGAAGCTCTCGATCCGCGAAATCAACCGGAACGTAAATCTCGCGCGGCACATAGTCTGAAGCGTAGTACTGCGAGAGCACATCGCTCAGAAACTCGGCTGGATCAAATCCATCATCAGAAAGGTCTTCCCAAAAGAATTCACGACGACCGACGATGTGTCCTTCACGCATTGTGAACAACTGAAGCGCAAGTCGATTCCCCTCCCGGTAGTAACCGAAGATGTCGATGTCGTCTTCCGAGGTCGTCGCCATCTTTTGCTGTTCGGATAACCTGACGACAGTCTTGCGCAGGTCGCGATACTTTGCTGCCAGTTCGTATCGCAACTCTTCCGACGCTTCCATCATTCGTTCTTCGAGCGTGTCAGCGAGTTCTTTGTTGCGTCCCTCCAGCAAGAGGCGGACATCACGCACCGCTTCCTGGTATTGCTCGGAAGTGCAGAGCCCTTTCACACAAGGACCAAGACAACGTTTGATGTGATACTCCAAACATGGTCGCGGCGCTTTGCCGTCGATCTCGATGTCGCATGTGCGCAATTGAAAAGTGCGGTTAATAACGTCGATCGTTCTGCGAGCAAGCGCTGCGGGTAAGAAAGGACCGAAGTACATGGCGCCGTCTTTTTGAATGCGCCGCGTGATGACTACCTTCGGGAACGGTTCGTTGACCGTGAGTTTTAAGTGAGGATACGACTTGTCGTCCTGTAGTTTAATGTTGTAGCGAGGCTTGTGCTGCTTGACGAGCGTCGCCTCTAGAATCAGCGCCTCTACTTCGTTGTCGGTGACGATGAACTCGAGATCGGTAATGTTCTCAACGAGCGCGTCAGTCTTTCGATCGAAAGGCCGGGCGCGAAAATACGAACGGACGCGGCTGCGAAGGTTCTTGGCCTTTCCGACATAGATCACGCGGCCAGCCGCGTCTTTGTGAAGGTAAACGCCCGGTGACGTAGGTATTTCTTTGAGTTTTTCTTCAATCGCCACGATATTAGGATGCTTTTGGGTTGCCAGTTAATTCTACCGCACAAGAAGAGTATCCACAGATTACACAGATTACACAGATTAAGTGATCATGGAGTTTAGTTGAGTGGTCGTGCTCCGGAACTGACCCCTCAACCTAACTTCCTGCTGACTTAATCTGTGTAATCTGTGTAATCTGTGGATGTTCTTCGATGCGATTCCCAGTAAACCCGCCAACCAACAAACCCTATGACGCCGTCGGCTTTGGTCTCAATGCGGTCGACCATCTAATCGTCGTTCCGGAATATCCAGCGTTCGACACAAAGCTCCGGTTACTCGAACACTTGCAATCGCCCGGTGGCCAAACGGCGTCCGCGATGGTTGCGTTGCAAAGGTTGGGTTTTAAAACAGCGTACGCCGGTCGCTTTGGATCTGATCCGGAAGGACAGTTTGGCCTCGCATCGTTGAAAGCGGAGGGCGTGAACATTGAACGCGCCGAAGTTGTCGAAGGTGCGACGACGCAAATCGCCTTTATCATCATCGACTCACGTAACGGAGAAAGAACAATCATTTGGGATCGTCACGAAGGTCTTGCTTACCAACCTGACGAAGCACCGAAAGACTTCGGTTCGCTGGGGCGAGTGCTGCACCTGGATGCACACGATCCCCCAGCATGCGTTCGCGTCGCT
>DATIBJ010000035.1:0-19160 GCA_035457565.1 Pyrinomonadaceae bacterium
AGTCAGGAGCGCGAGATGGCCAAGCAGTATTCAGCGCCGCCCCAGATGGCCCTCGACGAGGCCAAGCAGTACACCGCAACGATCAATACGAGTGTGGGCGCGATGACCGCTGAGCTTTTCTCTCGGGAAGCGCCGATGGCTGTCAACAACTTCGTTTTCCTTGCCCGCGACGGCTTCTATGACGGCGTCATCTTTCACCGCGTCATCAAGGGTTTCATGATCCAGGGCGGCGACCCAACCGGCACGGGTCGGGGCGGTGAATCTGCGTGGGGCGGACGCTTTAAAGATGAAATCAATTCGAGTTCACCTGTTTATAAGACCGGATATAAAGCCGGGACCGTTGCGATGGCCAACGCTGGTCCAAACACAAACGGTTCGCAATTCTTCATCATGCACGTCGATTATCCATTGCCGCCGAGTTATACGATCTTCGGCCGCGTGATTGAAGGACAAGATGTAGTGAATGCGATCGCGACGGCTCAGACGGATCGAAATGATCGACCTGTATCAGAAGTGAAGATGGAAAAAGTGACGATTGAGTAAAGCATTGTCCGATAAACTTTAAGTTTGTCGGACATCTGAACATTAGCGACAAACTAAAAAGTTTAGCGGACATCAGAGCGGCAATGCTCCGTGACCCAGCTTCTGCGCCAGCCGTATCCGTTCGGTTACATAACCCTTCGCCTCGTAAACCGCATCGACCAGAGTTTTTCCCTTTCCCAGGTATGAAGCGATCGCAGCCGAAAGGGTGCAACCTGAACCGTGAACGTTTCCCACATCGAAATACGGCCGACGGAATTCTGTTATGCTCCCAGTCTCTTCGAGAAGCACATCAACTGCTTCGCCACTTTTTGAGCCTTTCAGGTCACCCAACGGCATGTGACCACCTTTAACCAAAACCGCATCGGCGCCAAAACCCCTAATCGTTGCCGCCGCTCGTTTCATGTCGTCGATACTCTTTATTGCTGAGCCAGTGAGCCTTTCAGCCTCCGGAATGTTAGGTGTGACTACGCGCGCAATTGGAAACAACCTTTCCTTCAACGTGTCGAGAGCGCTTTCTTCGATCAAGCTGTCGCCTGAAGTTGCTCGCATGACCGGATCGACGACAGGCGCAGGGAGGTTTCCTTCGCTAAAAATGCGCGCGACTTCCGTGATTATCTCCGCAGTCGGCAGCATGCCGGTTTTCACCGCTGCGATTTTGAAGTCGTTCAGTATCGGATCGATTTGTGCTCGTAAAACCTCGACGCTTTGATGTGATGCGCCGTAGACGCCTGACGTGTTTTGAAATGTGATCGACGTAATTGCGATCGCCGGAAAACACTCGAGAGCGTCAATCGTTTTTACGTCTGCAACGATTCCCGCGCCGCCTGATGGATCCACTCCAGCAATCGATAGAATGATCGGCCTATCACCCATTGGTCTTCGTCGCTCCAAGTCGCTGAATCTTACTTACCGTTGTAGCAAGATTGTTTGAATCATTCAAAAGCGTGATCGCCGCAATGCCCGCCGCTCCGTGATCGAGACACTCGCGGACATTCTCAACAGCGATGCCTCCGATCGCAATAACAGGTAAGCCACTAACCGCCGTTGCGACATCAGCAAGCTTAGTCAGTCCCTGCGGTGGACCAAACTTGCGTTTTGATTCAGTTTCAAACACTGGTCCAAACACCACGAAGTCAGCCCCTCCTGATTCGGCATCTGTCGCCTCAGTTACAGAATGGATTGAAACACCTATAAGAAAGTTATCGGGAGTCGCGCCACGCACAACGTTCGCTGGAAGTGATTGTGAAGTCAACTGAACTCCGGCGGCGCCGGCAGCAAGGGCCACGTCAAGACGATCGTTCACCAGGATACGCGTGGATGTACCACGGGAGATCTCTAGCGCGCGTCCTGTTAGGTCATACAGCACGCGAGTGCTGAGCGCCTTCTCGCGGATCTGAAGTAAAGGGATCTCAGCGGCGACAGCTGTCTTGATAAGGAGGAGAAGTTGTGAGAAGTCGGAAGAATCAGGAGTTGTCTGGATGGTCGTCGCGCCGCTCGTTATCAGATAGATTATCGGTTTTGGAAGATTGAGCGGCATCTTTTTCAGGCGCGCTTGCAGATTGTGCTTGCAACGCGCGAACAGTTTGTTTGAAGTTGAAGATCTCCCAAAATGCGATGCCGAGATTCAGGAGTCCAACACCTGTAACGGCTCCGCGCACCCAGCCCGAAGCAACAACGGTCTGCAGTGACTGAGATCCCATTTTGCGAGCAGCATATAACAGAAAGTAGTTGTTGCCCCAATCACTCAATCCCCACATACCTTGGGGCCACCACGGCAGCACCGCAAGAAATATTCCTATCTCAAAACAAAGAATGATGTAGAAAATTACGCTGAGTTTGGCTGACATAAAAACTAATTCAACTTTATTTCGTCTTACTCTTCAACTCACGAAGTTTATCAGCAACTTCCCGATACGAAACATCGATGCCGTAGATTTCCGTGTAGAGGTTCTGTGCTTGTTTGAAGTCGCCCTGTTGCTCGTATGCTGCTGCCAGTTCGTAACGTAGCGCTTGATATTCGTCTTCGCTGTGACCAGGTGCCGCAAGACCCTTCTTAAACCACATGATCGCCGCGTCGACCATATCTTTGCGCATAAAGCAGTGGCCCAGCATATTACAACACTGGAGATAACGTGATGTCCCGTCGGAAGGTTTTACAGCTGTCGCCGCATTTTGAAATTCATGGATGGCCTCATCAAGCAGATCCATCTCCTTGTAAGCGATGCCCATGTTGTAGTGCGTTTCAAAGTCGGCCTGGTCTTCGATTTCTTCTTCTTCCGCGGCGCGAAACTCTTCAAACAGTTCCGCCAGGCCCGAATCAAGACCACGACCAGAAGGCGCGGGTTGCTGCGTTGTGGCCGGACCTGGGCCATTGCCTTCGTCGGCTACCGAGCCAAAAGTGAATGAAGGATCGACCGGGATCGCATCCGACACCTGACCTTCTGATATCTCTTCCCCGCCTTCGAGCTCAAACACCGCCGGTCCTTCGACCTCTGCTGTTTTCGCGGATCCGAGTTTTTGGCGACGTGAAAGAATCTCAGGATGAGAACCAAATTGCCGCTCGAGCATGTCCAACGTGTCTACAGCGATGTCGGTGTAACCCTGTGTGATATAGAAGTCCACGCTTTCGAGCTCCTGACGCATCATCGCGTTAACACGATCGGGTTCGCTCGCAGACTCCGCTGAAGCGTCGCTGCCAACCTCAGTGGTGCCAACCTCACCAAAGTCGACCATCTGAAACTCTCCACTTGTTTCCGCGGCATCGTCGCCGAGATCAGCGAAGGATGCGCTCGGATCAGTAAAAGTTTGGGCCGGCTCTGGCTGGGTTGTTTCGAAGTGAATGATTTCAGGTTCAACTTCTTGAGTATTAGTAGCGTCTACATCAGAGTCGAACGATGCGAATGTTTCGAATGTCGGAACTTCAGCAGGAATCGGAACTTCAGCAGGAATTGGAGGTAAGTCGTCGGCGGTTTCTTCCTGAATGCCACCCAGCACGTTCAATCGCTCGAGATAACGCTGTTCGTCAGGCGCAAGCCGCACAAGTTGCGTTAACGCGTACCTCTCTTCCTCCGGTTTTTGCGCGGCCTCAGCCGAATCCGCCAAACGCTCGAGCGCAGACCTGAGCGCCTCCATGTCGCGCTGCCACCAGTGGATCCTAACGAGCATGCGTAGCGCGGCAAGATGATCAGGATTTCGCTCAAGCACCTGATTAACCAGCTGAAGTAACTCCTTCTCTTCACGGCCGGCCAACATCCGATCGATGATGCCGTTGAGGATGCGAACGGTCTCATCGACTGCTCCCGTTTTCAGATAGAGCGCAGCTACGGGAAGAAACTGAAGATAATTCGACGCATCCTGAGTCATCAGGAGCGTTGTTGCCTTTTCAGCGCCTTGTGGTTCTTCTGCTTCGAGGTGCGCTCGAGCCAGCATCGAAACGAGCTCCGAATTAGATTGATTACTCTCAACCGCACGTTCGAGGATTTCTGCCGCTTCGTCAGCACTCCCTCTCATGATGTGTGTTTCGAGCAGTCCCTTTAAAACTTCGATGTCGTCCGGAGCCAGCTGCAAAGCGCGGTTGTAGGCGTCTAGTGCTTTGTCGTGAGACCCAATTTGATGGAGTCTATTCGCGGCCTGCCCATACGCGCTCGCGGCCTCACGGATCATCCGCTCCTTAACATATCCATCGGCAAGTTTTAAGCGGACTTCTGTGTTGTTGGGGTCGAGGTCGGCGATGCGATGAAGAATCTCAAGTGCCCTCTTGTTGTCGCCGACGCGCGTGTAAGCATCGGCGACGACGAGATACTGGGCTCGAGCGTCAACGACAAGACCCTGTGACCCGTACAGATCGCCAAGCTTACGTGCGACGTCAGGATCGCGCGGACGAAGCCGCTCGATCTTCTTGTACATGGCAATGGCCTTGAGATTGAATTCCTGCGTGCTGTAGTGCTGCGCGATACGTTCGAAACACGTGACCGCCTCTTCTTTCTTATTTGCGCGCACGTACAGGTCGCCAAGCATATTCAAGGTCGTCAGATCATTTGGTTCATGATCGACTATCTGACGGTATTCCTTGATTGCTGCGGTGATCTTCCCTTGTGACAGGAATTTTTCGGCCGCTTTCAGGACCTTAGCTTTTTCGAAAGCCATCAGCGATATTCTGTATCATCATTTTGGGCGCGGCGTTAATCGTAGCGGCGGGCAGAGGGACAAAGCCATGACCGAGTGCGTTGTCAGTACTCTACTTTTCCGAACTCCGGGAAACAGCCTCGGATACGCTAACATGCGAAAAAACAAGGTGTCAACGCATGTATCTGACGCATTTTGCCGCGAAAATTCCGGGCCGAACACCGATAGTCACGGCGCCGAGGAGCAGTTCTTCGACCGGTGACGCGGTGTCATCAAGGGGTTCTCGTTTGCCGAATAAAAGCGTTCTATCCTGACTACCTGGCAGATAACTTGAGTCGAACAGGCATTGCTGAAGCGAGTCATCGTATTGCGCTCGCCGGCTTATTTCTATACGTCGTTTTCGCACCACACTCGGTGGCTGCGAGTGCGATTGCGATTGGCATAGCTGGTTTGGGCTGGGTATTTCGTACCGTCGCGAGCGGCAGATTGGGTCTATCCCGAACCCGTTTTGACCTGATAATCGTCTGTCTTCTCGTTTGGACCATCGCTTCGTCGCTTCTCTCAGAAGAACCTCTGATTAGCATCGCCAAGCTTAAGGCCTCGTGGTGTGTGTTTATCTTCTACCTCGTGCGCGCCGTTGTGACCAGGCGAACTGCGCTTCTACTCGTGGCTTTATTGATTGTTTCCGGCGCGGCAGGGGCTTTGTACAGCTTATACGATATTGCTCGCGGCAGAGGTGTCGTTGTTGCTGAAGTTGCTTCGACGAGTCCATTTAGCGTGGTCGGCGTAGCGCCGAACGACACGATCTGGCGGGTCGGTGGCAAACGCGTCTATTCGACCGGCGACATCGACGATGTTCTTCACTCCTTTCCACTGAACAGTGTCGTTTCAGTCAGTCTTATTTCTCGAGGCGAACACATCGAGCGACAAGGCCTCCAAATAACGCCGTCAATGCAAACTGAGTCAGTTGCCTCAGGAATCATTTCCGCCGGGCGCAGTCATCGGTTCCGGGCGTCAGGATGGACTCGACACTATGAGACCTTTGCAGAAGTGCTACAGATGATTGCCCAACTAGGTCTCGGGTTAGCGCTGGCCCACTTACGCAATCACGGCTTCAATAAGATCTTCCGTCTCGCAGTGCCAGCGACGTTGCTATTGGTTGTTGGAATCGTACTGACGGCGATGCGAACTGTGTTGTTGGCTTTTATCTCAAGTGCGTTTGTCATTGCCTGGCGATCGACTCACCTTGCCGCAAGGGCGATTGTGACCTTCGCGCTGTTTTTCTTTCTTGCATTCGGTGCGGTCGTAGTGTGGCAAACTCGAGCTCCAACGGCATTGCTCTTCGGTGACGACAGCTCTTCACTGCGCAGTCAGGTTGCTCAGGTCGGCTTGTCACGCATCTTGATTCATCCGCTTTTCGGTCATGGCATGGATGCGATGCACAAGCATTGGCATGAGTGGGGATTTCCTGGCAACGACATGCTGCATTTACATTCAACTCCATTGCAGCTTGCATTTGATCGTGGCCTGCCGGCGCTCGTCTTCTGGTGGTGGTTGATGATGGCGCTGTGGATCTATATTGCGCGTGCAGAAAAGCGCGCGCGCAACCAATCAGATACCCATTCATATGGTATTTTGCTCGGCATTCTCGGAGCCCTGACTGGATTTCTAATTAGCTCGCTGGTGAACTATAACTATGGCGACAGCGAGATCGTGATGTTGTTCTGGTGTCTGATGGGAATTGCAATGGTTGTTGGTGAAAACCGAGAGACTGTTTAGTGTAGTAGAACAATAGTTCTTAGAGGATAAACATATGACTCGTCCGAATGCGACTGAAACTGCTCCCTACTACTTCCGGTATATCGATCTAGTTCCTGATGGCGATGTTGTTGGCGCGCTCGAACAGCAACTGGATAAGACATACTCGTTTTTGCAATCGATTGACGAAGAAAAATCGCTCCACAGCTATGCGCAGGGCAAGTGGACGCTGCGCCAGCTCTTGAATCACGTCAATGACACTGAACGCGTATTCCTTTACCGAGCATTGTGGTTTGCTCGAGGATTTCCGGAGCCACTCCCAAGTTTTGATCAAGATGTCGGAGTAGCAGGTGGTGAAGCAAACAATGTGTCGTGGACCGATCTTGTGGAAGAGTTCCGCAATGTGCGACTGGCGACGATATCGTTCTTTAAAAACCTCTCTGCGGATGCGTGGTCGCGCACGGGGACGGCGAGCGACAATCCATTTACCGTACGGGCCCTGGCGTACATCATTGCCGGGCATGCCGAGCATCATCAGGGCATAATTCAGGAGCGATATCTGAACTGATATCTCGTCGCGTGCGAAGCAGTTGTAGTTTGGTCCTGGGGCTGAAGCCCGAGTCCCGAGCTATCGGGATCACGCCCGCTTCGCGGGCGAAGAATGAGCCCTTGGCCAATCGGCTTCCGCGAACGGTACTAAAACTCCAAAAACCCTCAAAACACTAAGGATTTTTTACAAAACAAGCCTTCCGGTAATTTTCATTGTATTTGCCTTGCGGATCGGTGTACTCTCCTTCGAGCGGAAAACTCTCACGCGCCCATTCCAATTCCGCGGCCCCATTTACGACAGTAAGTTCGGAGGTAGCCATGCAGCGGTGCCCGCAGTGTGAATTCATCTACGAAGACGACCAATTGCATTGCGACATGGACGGGACGCGTCTGGTTCACGACGCGCACGCGCTCCCGAAACTACAGGCATTAAACACCACGACCTCAATGGACAAGCCCAAAGCGCGGAGTCGCATCATTGCAGTCACCGCCACGCTTGTTCTCGCGGGAGTCATGGCACTGGTTTACTACGTGTCAATCCGGCAACCGCCACGTACAACTGCCGTCGCAATGCCGCCTTCAGCGGACGCGGCCCACTCAGACGCCGAAGTTTCGCCAGCATCAGCGCCAGATACCGCGCCAGATACCACGCTGGCACCTCAGTCAGATGGCAGCGAAAAAGCACCCACTGAAAACTCGAACAAGCGTGCGCGCACAACGCCTGAAAGTCCTTCGGTAGCAGAATCGGAGGATTCAAAGCCCGAGGCAAAACCTTCGCCTAAAACTGATACCGCGCGCACGACCAAAGCTACCTCGCAAACACGCAGCACTCCCCAATCTGCGGGAACAACAACAAAGCCAGAAGACGAGTCGAAAGTTAAATCAGCACTGAAGAAAACAGGACGATTTTTTAAGAAAGCTCTTCCCTTCTAAAACCAACTCGGTCTCAGAACCACACCTCGCGTTCTTGTTTTCCTCATGTGTTACCGTGAATTCAGATGAAACGTTGCCCCCAATGCAGCTTCCTCTACCTGGACACCGATGAGGTGTGCGATCTCGATGGCACTCCGCTCATCCAGGTTAACGATGCGGAAGTAGAAGGATTTGCAGCCCCGATATCGGCCGCGGTCGCGGCCAAAACCGGTCGGAAGGGTTTGATCTTTTCGGCGGTCGGTGGATTACTGGTTGGCGTAGTGATTGTCTTCGGATACTCGTCAATCTCACGACGGCGTGCGCCTGAAGCACCATCAGTACGTCCAATCCCCCAAATGGCTACACCGACGCCACCAGAACTATTAACGGTCGAATCCGCAACGCCGACTCCAGAACCTTCACGGTCTCCGGCGGAACGGAATTCTCCCTCGCCCAGTCCTCGGACAACGCGGATTGGTGTCAACAATAATCCAGTTTCCACCACAGCAAACGAAAAGACCTCGGGTCCAGTAGTGATTCGGTTAAGCAGCGGCGCAAAGATTGAAGCGGATGAGGCGTGGCGGACTAAAGAAGGCGTCTGGTATCGCCGCAGTGGCGTGGTGACGTTATTGAATGGTAGCCGGGTTAGATCAATCGAAAGAGGCGGCCGTCAGTGAGAACCGCTCATTTCAGATCCTGACCGGCTTGGCCGCCAATCCGCTCACCGCCATCGCCAGTTGATTTCGATCCACGGGCTTCGCTAAGTGAAGCTGAAATCCTGAGGATAACGCTCGCTTCCGATCTTCCATTCGCGCATACGCAGTCAGCGCGACAGCAGGTATCGTCCCGCCTTCCTTCTCTGGCATCGACCGAAGTTTTCTGATCAGATCGTAACCGTCTTCACCCTGCATCCCGATATCCGCAATCAACACGCGCGGTTTCCATCTTTTTATCAACTCGAGTGCTTCACCGGTGGAAGCTGCTGTCTGAACGATAGCTCCGCAGCTCGCCAGCATCGTTGAGATAAGCTCACGCGCATCCGCTTCATCATCGACAACCAGAATTCGCCAGGCCATCAGCAGCGACGACGGATCCACGCGCAGGTGCTCGAGACCTGTCACTGGTTTCGGTTGGGCGTCGCCAAGCGTTTGTTCGTCAGCCATCAACACCGGTAATTTAACTGTAAATGTCGCGCCTTTTCCTTCACCTGCACTCTCGGCGCTAACGCTTCCTCCGTGAAGTTCTACTAGATGTCGAACGATGGCCAAACCCAGTCCGAGACCGCCGTGCGCGCGCGTCGTCGAACCGTCGGCCTGTCGGAATCGTTCGAAGACGTGGGGAAGGAAGTCGGGCTTAATTCCTTCGCCAGAATCGCCAACGACTATCTCAACATAGGAATTGCTTCGTTGGAATCTAACTTCAACGAGACCGCCACTTCGGGTGAACTTCACCGCGTTTGATAAAAGATTCCAGACGACCTGCTGCAAACGATCAGCATCGCCGGAAACCAATCCCACGCGGGGTTCAAATAGCGCCTTGAGCTTTACACCCTTAGCCTCAGCGGTGGGCCGTATGCTCTCGATTGCTGCTTCAACGATTGGCTGCACCTGGCACGGACTAAAGTTCAAGTGAAGCTTACCCGTGATAATTCGAGAGACCTCCAGCAGATCGTTAATTAGTTGACCCTGTGCCTGTGCGTTCCTGACGATCGTTTCCAGCGCGATTGGCTGTTTCTGTGGGTCGACGTCGCCCTGAATCAGTAGTTTCGACCAACCAATAATTGCCGTGAGAGGAGTTCGCAGCTCATGCGACAGTGTTGAAAGAAACTCATCTTTGAGTCGGTTTGCGGCTTCTGCTTCCAACCGAGCTTCTTTTTCCCGGGCCAGAGCCTGCCTGCGTTCCGTCACGTCGTGCGCCATGCCTCTGACGATTGGTGTTTCCACTCCCTCCGTGCGTAAGGTGTTGTAATACTCCCAGAGTCGAATGTCGCCGCTCGCTGTTTGTACTCGCATGATCCCGCGGGCAACGCCGTTCGCCTTAAGCGTTTCGAGATAATGATCGAACTCCGAACGGAACTCGGGCATGAGGCCGGCGCGGATGTTCATTCCAATCAATTTGTCCTGCGGATACCCGAGAACATGAGCGGCCCACGGGTTCACTGAGATGACGAAGCCATCGAGGTCATGAGTGCACATCAATTCATGACTGTTTTCAACCAGATCGCGATACCGATCTTCGCTTTCGCGCAACGCAACCTCAGCGCGCTTACGTTCCGTGATGTCATTGGCTAAAACAAACTCGGCCGCCCTTCCCCCAAACTCCAGGCGGTGCGAAGTGATTTCAACGTTGATTAGGGAGCCGTCCTTCTTGACGTGACGCCACTCCCCTGCGCGATCTAAACCAGCTTGCGGCGAGGAAAGATAAGCGTCTAACGCACTGATATCGTGCTGGGGTCGGATGTCTCGGATCGTCATTGAAAGGAATTCTTCGCGCGAGTAACCGTAGTGGTCGACCGCAGTATCATTAACGGCGAGGAATCGAAGAGTTTCCAGGTCATATACCCACATCGCGTGGGGATTCGACTCAAACAGTAATCGATATTGCTCTTCGGATTCGCGTAACGCATGTTCCACGCGTTTTGAGGCGGTTACGTCCAGTACGAGAGAAAGGATAGAGACCAGCTTCCCGTTTTCATCGTAGAGCGTCGAGTTGTACCACTCGCAATGCAACACCTCGCCGGTCTTTGTATAGTTGCGATTTCGGGAAACACCGTGTCGTTCTTTTGCCTGACGCTGCCGGTAACCAACTTCAAACACGGCCTCGAGGTCATCTGGAAAAACGAAATCCCAGTCGGCCACTCGCTTTCCGATCACTTCGTTCTGTTTCCAACCAAAGAGCCGCTCAGCCGACGGGGCCCAGCGCGAAACGCGGAAGTCGCGGTCCCACTCCACCACTGCAAGAGGCGTATTCTCGACGTGGAAGGTAAGTCGTTGATGGGCCTCGCGAGCAACTTCTTCGACGCGTGTCCGTTCAGTGATGTCACGTATCACGCCGACGCCGCCCACGATTTCGCCTACGTGGTTCTTGAGCGGAGAGTAATAACCTTCAAAGAAGCCCGCGCGACCAGTCTGCGGGACAGCAAAGGGCCTGTTTGCTCCGACAATACTCTTTCCGGCCAGTGCCTCGAGGAAATAGCGGAACTCCCCCGTCTCTTCCATGAAGGAAAAGACGTCGAACGCACGCTTGCCGAGCACTTCTTCGCGACGTAAGCCCGAAATGCATTCCATGGCGCGGTTCCACGCAGTGAACCGACACTCACGATCAAAAGCCATGATGCCGTCGACACTTGCTTCAAGCAGCCCTTTTAGAAAACTGCTTTCATCAAGCGCGTTTACTGCATTGTCCGCCGGGCGCGCCGCACTCAATACGCTAGAGTCCGTTTGCGGAAGGGGGTTTATGTTTTCCGTTTCGGGGGCCAAAGTACACTTCCTTATTTAATAAAAGAACGTCCGGTGAGTTTACCTGTGGTCGGATAACACAGGGGAGCTGTTAGTGATGACAAGTGAAATGCTAACCGCGCGGAAGAAAATGTCAAGGTTGAACACTGGAACGACCTTATTTGTGATAGCTTAAATCGAATTCCCAACCCGTGAAGGAGCTTTCTATGAACGTGCTGGTCACAGTTCTGCTCGCCGTTGTTTTATGGGTACCGCCTCCGCAGAAGGCTGCGAAGCGAGTGATCGATCTCTCTTACCCTTTTGATTCAAATACAGTTTACTGGCCAACCGCTGAGCCTTTTCAATTAGAAACAGATTTCGAAGGTACGACTGAACAAGGCTACTACTATTCGGCTTACCGCTTTCGCGCAGCCGAACACGGCGGCACGCACCTCGATGCGCCTGTTCACTTCGCGAAAGGGCACCCGACTGTCGATCAAATCCCGCTCGAACAGTTAATCGGGCCAGGTGTGCTGATTGACGTCACAAGCCAGTGTGCATCAAATGCCGATTATCTGGTTAGCATTTCAGATATTCAAAACTGGGAGAAACGTAACGGCAGAATACCTGCCGGAAGCATTCTCTTCTTGCGTACCGGCTTTGGGAAATACTATCCAGACCGGAAGAAGTATTTGGGCACCGATGAACGCGGCGCCGGTGCTGTTCCGAAACTCCATTTTCCAGGACTTGATCCGAAGGCGGCTCGGTGGCTGACAGAGAACCGTTCGATCAAAGCAATCGGACTAGACACGGCAAGTATCGACCATGGGCAATCGACTCTGTTCGAGAGTCATCGCATTCTGTTTGACAAGAACATTCCGGCGTTTGAGAACGTCGCGAATCTGGATCAACTGCCCGTTAGAGGATTTTCGATCGTCGCACTGCCGATGAAGATTAAGGGTGGTAGCGGTGGGCCGTTGAGAATCATAGCGATGCTTTAATTCATTAAGATCAAGCTGGGCCACGGCACTGTGTTTGCCGTTTCCATTGAAAGCCAGCAAGAGTTGTTCTGAAAAGATGCAGGACGCTGGTTTTCCGATCTTACAAATCAGGGGGACACACATGGATCCATTTGAGCTGCTGAAAAAAGACCACGAGAAAGTTTCGACACTCTTCAAGCAAATCGAGTCGGCTTCGGGAGACGGAAAGATGCGCATCTTCCGCCAGTTGAAGCAGGAACTCGACGTACACGCTCACATTGAAGAGAAGATCTTCTATCCGGCCCTGGAGCGTGAAAAGCAAACTCGTGAAATCACACTTGAAGCTTATGAAGAACATAGAGTCGTGAAGGATCTGTTATCACAACTCGACGCGGCAACTTCCGCCGGCGAAGATTGGGATGCACGTCTCACCGTTCTGAAAGAGAACGTCGAACATCACGTTGAAGAAGAGGAAGGCGAACTTTTTGATAAGGCAAATGACGTTCTGACTGGCGAGCAGGCCGATGCGCTCGGTGATCAAATGCAGGCGGAGAAGAATCGGCAGCTTGGTTATTCGGCGGACCAGCCTCGGAGGGCAAAAGGCCCAGACAGTAAGAGTGCCAGTCGTAAGACACCAGCCAAGGCAACGAAAAAAACCGCTGCAAAGAAATCAACTGGTAAGGCTGCCAGGAAATCAGCCGGCAAAGCTGCAAAGAAATCGGTCGCAAGGAAAACCGGTGCGTCGAAGTCGACAGGGAAAGCAACTAAAAAACGAAGCACTAAATCGACCAGCCAACGCGGCGGTAAATCTACCTCTAAAAGGCGCTGATCGTCGATCCTCAAGCTAATCGAATAACTCAGACGCCCAGACTTTGCACAAGCGGTTTCCGAGATGCGTCATCAGCTTGTCGTCAAGCTGGCGTGGGCGGCAACTTACAAAGGAACGGGCAGCTCACCAGAGCGCATGTCCGATTCACTTTTCAGCTTGTCGTTGACGTACCAACACTCGAGCTCCCAGAAACTCAGCAAGCACCGCGGGAGCCTTCCTCATCTCCCCTTCTTACCGTATTTACTGTTGACAGTAAATACTGTCAGATGTATTATGCGAGCCGAATGAAGCATCGCGTCGAACAAGAGCGCGGCCGCAAGTATGTCGGGCTTCCTGAGTTCGCGACCGTCTGCGAGCGTGTCGTAGCGGATCTGGACCTTGAGCAGGACCGTGGTACTGTCACGGTCGTTCCCGATGAACGAACCATTCGCTACTACATAGCGGAAGGTCTCATTCAAGCGCTTGATGAAAAGCAGGGCACCGCGTCCGTCTTTAGTTATTTAAGTCTTCTGCAGTTGGTTGCGGTCAAGAAGCTTCAAGCCGAGCACTTTCCAATTCGCAAGATACGTGACCTCGTCGCGGGAAAGGGCGAACAAGAGCTGGAGACGCTTCTTGGAATCGGTCAGCAGTCGAAAGCGAAAGGCAATAACGCCAAGCAGTATCTTGAGTCGCTTCTGACCGCCACACCTGCAAGCAGCCCTAATACGATGAAGGTCGAAAGCGCCTTCAAACCCGCTCGCGTTCCGAAACGTTCGACCGCTGTCCAATCGCCACAAGCTCCGGACGCCGAGGCGCCGTCAGGGTCCTGGCAACGAATTCAGATCGAACCTGGGTTGGAATTGCATATCCGCTCTGATTACTCCCCACCTGCAACGAGCGCGCGCACAAGAAGTTTGGCTGAACGCGTACGCAGCATTCTGAACAAATGGCGTTCATGATGTTGACCGAACCCGTTCATCGAATTGAAAGAGAGGAGTCGTATGACCGACAGATCGCCAAAGATTGAATTCTTTACCAAAACTACTAAGCTCGAAGCCGATCGAGAACAAACTGTCGACGTGCTTATTCGCATCACGCCGCCGCTCGTAACCCAATACTCATTTACACGCCCGCGACTGAATCTGAGCATCGTCTTGGATCGTTCTGGTTCGATGGGCGGCAGCAAAATGCACCAAGCACGTGAAGCGGCGAAGTTCTGCGTCGACCAGATGCTTCCGAGCGATCGCTTGAGCGTGGTTATTTTCGACGAACAGATCGATCTCCTCTTCCCAAGTGACCCGGTCACCAATAAAGAGTCGATGAAGGATTTGATTTCGCGAATCGAAGCACGGGGTTCAACGGCGCTTCACGAGGCCTGGGTACGCGGTGGCTTAACGGTTAGCGACGAGTTGTTGGAGACTGGGATCAACCGGGTTCTTTTGATTACGGACGGTCAGGCCAATGTAGGTCTGACGAACGTCGATGAAATCGTGACTCAAGCAATGGGGTTGTTTCAGCGCGGTGTGAGCACATCGACGATCGGGATTGGCGCTGATTTCAACGAGAATCTCCTAATGCCGATGGCTCAGTCGGCTGGTGGCAATGCGTGGCACGTGGCCGAAGCGGAAGACATGCAGCGCATTTTCCAAACTGAACTCGAAGGTCTGATTTCGCAATTTGCTCATACCGTGTCACTGGGAATGATTCCTGCAGATGGAGTCGTCATCTCGGATCTACTAAACGATTTCGAAATTACGGAAACAGGACGTTATCGTCTGCCAAACCTGCAGGCGGGCGCACCGCTGGAAATTGTTGCTCAGCTTAAAGTCTCTCCGCAGGCAGCAGGAACAAAGATACGTCTATTGGATCTAAAGCTTGGATTTACGCCGCCGGAGGCACGAACAGCTGAGGTCGTGAAACAAGTATATGAGATCGAATTTGCGAGCAAGTATGAAGTGGAAGCACTACCTGTCAACTACGAAGTCGTCAAAGCAGTTCAGTTCTTAATGAACGCACGCGCGAAGCGAGAAGCAATGAATCGGATCGACGCAGGAGACTTTTCAGGGGCGCAACACATCCTGGGTGAGTCGTTGCGTCAGACACAGTTAGCTTGCGCACCTATAATGAGTAGCGCCGATGTGCTTGAGGAGTGCGCATCCCTAAGCGACACAAAGAGCTCATTGATGGACCGGTTGCAAGACAAGATGAGTCGCAAGAGACTTGCTTATCAGGCGTATAGTCGAAGGACGGGTAAGTGAGAGTGGTACAGTACCGCGAGCGAAGCGACCGGATGCGATATCGACGTCATCATGACAGACTCGATCTTAAATACGGCTGTGCCGCCTGCTGTGAGGCGACGGCTCTGCCTCGCCGTAGCGAGTGTCTATCATTTTGGGCTGTGCCCCTGGTTCGGTCTCCGACCTAACGCGCTCAGTTCTAATTGACCTTCATCGGTTTGAACATTTCGAAGGGCGCAGCCCGAAACCAGGGGCGTAGCCCAAAACCGAGGGGCTCGTTACGGCGAGGCAGAGCCGTCGCCTCACAGCAGGCGGCACAGCCGGTCCTCAGAAGAGTCACTTCCCTGGAATTCGCTCCATGTTATAAACACGTTCCTTTGCGTTACCGTTAGCGTCAGTCCATTTGAGAGTCTTCGCTGGACCTTGTGAGGACGACAGGAGTCTCGGGTCATGCCGGCCGCCACATGCAGTGAAGACGAGCAGCAAACCTAGAAAAACTAAAAGAGACGATCGAATTTTGTAATCACTCACAATCGTTAGTTCGATCCTTGACTGGTTGTCGTCTCTGCTGGACGACCACCGGCCGGAAGTTTCTCCTTGATGAACTTTGTAAACAAGCCGAACAGATGAAGCTGCGTTCCCGGTCCTTCGTAGATACCGTGGGAGCGGTTGGGATACGCAAACATCTGGAACTGTTTGTTCGCGGCGATGAGAGCATTAATCAACGCTTCGCTTCCCTGATAGTGAACGTTGTCGTCTCCCGTTCCATGCACCAGCATTAAGTGTCCCTTCAGATTCTTCGCAAATGTTAATGGCGAACTTTGGGTCCACTCTTCCGGATGGTCCTGCGGTAAGCCGCAGTATCGCTCCTGATAGATTGTGTCGTAGTAACGGAGATTCGGGACCGGAGCCACTGACAATCCCACTTGATAGACTTCGGGGTAACGAAACATTGCATTCAACGTCGACGAGCCTCCGCCACTCCAACCCCAAATACCAATTCGAGTCGGGTCGACAAACGGCCATTTGCCAATCGCGCGTGCCGCATTGGCCTGATCTTGTGAATTGATAATACCCATTTTCCGGTAAACGATTTTCCGCCACGCGCGGCCGCGAGGCGCGGGCGTGCCACGATTGTCGACGCTCATGACGATGTAGCCTTGTTGGGCCAGCATCATATGCCACAGTTCATTGCGTCCACCCCACGTATCGAGGACAGTTTGTCCCCAGGGCTCGCCATACACAAAGAACAAGACCGGATACTTTTTCTGCGGGTCGAAATCCGGTGGCTTGATCATCCAGCCATCCAGTTGCACACCCTCACCGATATCGACCTTGAAAAACTCTGAAGGCGTTCGCTTCAATTTCGCCAGCTTTTCCTTGAGATCTCGATTGTCGATCAGTGTTCTCAGGGATGCGTGTTCGACCAGCCGCAGAACGTCGATTGTTGGAGGTTGCGTAAACTGAGTGTAAACATGAATCGCAAACTCGCTATTAGGGGAAACATTGTAAGCGTGCATGCCCGTTAAACGGGCTGGTGTTAGCCGTTCGAGTTTTCCACTTCCGTCGAGCGGCATGCGATAAAGATAGCGCTGGGTCGCGTTTTCCGGTGATGCTTCAAAGTAGATCCAGTCATTGGCGTCATCGACTCGTTCGACATTGATCACATCGAAGTTACCGGGTGTGACGTTACGTACATCGCGACCGTCGCGCGAGATTGAGTAGATATGTCGCCAGCCGTCACGCTCGGTGGTCCAAAGGAAACGTTTGCCGCCGTCAATCCATTCGGCATCGCCACGTACAAGTCCTGTCTTGTCCCAGTCGATATCGCCCCATGCGGTGTCGACCCAGGCGTCATCCTTCTCAACCAGGATTGTGCGCACCTTTCCAGTTCGCACATCGCCGAGCATCAGAGTGTTCATGTTTTGAAGGCGATTTAGTTGTTGAATGGCCACTTCGTCAGAGCTCGCGGCCCATTCCATACGCGGCAAATAATTGTTTCGCGGATCACCGGGAACTTCAAACCAGCGTGTGGCGCCTCCACTTGCGCTTACCACTCCAACGCGCGCCGCTGAATTCGTTTCGCCGGCCTTCGGATACGGGAACGTGATGGTAGACGGATAGAGAGCATTTGTATTGTTGATGAGCGTCATTTCTTTGACGCCTTCAGAGTTCAATTGCCAGTAAGCGATGTTCCTACCGTCAGGGCTCCAACGAAAGCCATCCCGGCAGAACAATTCTTCTTCATAGACCCAATCGAACGTTCCATTCACGATGTAACGCGTGCCATCGGAAGTTATCTGAGTTATGGCCGACTTCCCTTCACCGGCAAGTGATTCCACGTAGATATTGTTCTCACGAACGTAGCCGACGCGCGTTCCATCGGGCGAAAACTTCGCGAACATGAGCGTCGATGGTTTTGCGTCGGCGCCGAGCTTCCGCAGTGCTGATGTTTTCAGATCAAAGACCCAATAATCGCCGCGTGTGTTGCTACGCCAAACGCGAGCAGAGTTCGTAAAGATCAACAACTTCTGTCCGTCAACTGAAAAATCAAACTCTTCAATCGTCAGAGGATTTGTTTGTCCGGCTGGTATCAATTTTTCCGCGGCGACAAAAACCGTTCGTTCGCCGGTTGCTGCTGCATATCGCACGAGATCGCTGGAGCCTCGCTTCGTAGTTGAAGGCTCGAGCGCAAAGTAGCCGGAGCTATCGCTTTGCCAGCGCACCGGTCCTAGTGGCTTGGAGCGATACGTGAAAAGCGATTCAACGGTTAACAGAACACCGTCGGTCGACTGCGTTGGCTGAGTTTGCTGCGCGACCGCACTGATGCAGATGACGAGAAGAAGCGGAAGAATTAGGAATCGATGTCTCATGGCTTTCTCTTGACGTTATTGAAGTTTGTTACAGGGAAGCGTGAGCGATGATACGCCAGAAGATGGCTTTTCCTCAAAAGTTAGGAAACTCTAAGCATAATCGCTAACCTAGACGAGAAAAAGATATAGAGCATCAACAAGCCGCGGCATCTTTCTTAGATTAGGTCCGCAAAGTTTTTACGTGTGCGAGCAAACCACCAGTAACCGAAAACAAAAAGAACGAGCGCCACAACACTGAAGTACGCGAGGCCCTTCCAATCCGGCCCGAGACCGTCCAGAAACAGCCGGCGATAATTCCTTACGAGTGGCGTAAACGGATTGAGATTGATGATCGTGCGAAACCGATCTGGCACGATCGTCTCCGGATAGATGATCGGTGTTAGATACATCCACGCCATCAAAAGCAAACTGATGCCCTGCACAATATCGCGAAGGAAGACTCCCAACGATGCAATCAACCAGGCAGCTCCAAGCGTAAACAAAAACTGCGGTATCACTAACAGCGGAAACAAGATGGCTGTCCCGTGCAAATTCCGCTGAATAATGATGGCGGCGATGATTAAGGCTACGGTTCCAAACAGCTGGTTGGCGAGGGCAGCCAGGGCCTGAGCGGTCGGAAGAGTTTCTAAAGGAAACACGACTCGCTTAACCAAATTTGAGTGAGTGACTATTGTGCTCGCCGACTGTTGAATCGTTTCCTGAAACATCGTCCACGGCAACAAACCGCAGAAGAGATAAAGCGCGTAGTCCCAATGCGACGTAGTTGATCCGAAGCGGGCGCCAAAGATGCCGGCAAAAACAAGAGTGAAGATTGTGATCATGACCGCTGGCGTGAGGAACGGCCAAAGAAGTCCCAACACTGAACCTTTGTAACGCGCCAACAACTCACGCTTCGCCAGGGAGAGAATCAGTTCCCTCCTACGCGGGAGTTCCCACAA
>DATIBJ010000036.1:0-15756 GCA_035457565.1 Pyrinomonadaceae bacterium
CATTTTGACGAAGTATCGAGTTGAGCATCGTCAGATGAAAGGCTGCGAACCGCGAGACATTCTCGATCGCGCCACCGACATCTGTTTATTCGAAGGACAGAAACTGGAATTGACTTCGAACGTGGTCGATATCGCATGGCGCAATTACTTCGGTACCTCGCACTCGTTCGCACCTGTGGCGACACAGGAAACAATGATCGAACGAACGCTGGCTGATCCATTAGAGATCTAGCGTCCGTAGAGGAAAACAGTCAGTACCGTAACGCGGTCGCGTCGGGTCCGCGTTTCCTGACGAGATCCTATTGATCAACGGACACCCGACGCTACCGCGTTACGGTACTGACTGCGCCCCACGAGAAAACGAACCATGAACCGCATCCCGATCATCGCGAGGATTCTTTTACTTTCGGTTTCCGTTTTGCTCTGCTCAGCACAAGCGTTTTCACAGACGTCGCAGAAATCTGACGAGAAGAACGAAACTGTTCGCTTGAAGCTCAGCGATGGCTCCTATCTGACTGTCGACGATGCTTGGGAAACACCGCAGGGTGTTTGGTACAAACAGCGGGGAATCAGCCATCTGCTTTCAAAAGATCGTGTAAAGAAGATCGAGCGGACCTCTCCCACTGAACAGGAGGAAGCTGATGATAATGAACCAATCATCGCTTCTAATCCTACGCCTACTCCTCCGTCGCAAAATGGTGTTTACGACAAGCCTGCCTGGATCTATTTAAAGGGCGGCGCGCGTTTCGAGGCTGATAGTGCAACCGAATCGCCCGCTGGTGTCTGGTACAAACGCGGACCGCTTGCGATTTTTATTGAACGTAGTCGAATTGAGAAAGTTGAACCGGTTGAGTCAGAAGTTGCTAGCTCCGGAACGAAGGGGCGGGCTTGGACCACGGGCAGGCAAGGCTTGGATTCATTGATTAGTCAGAATGGACACAAGTACGGCGTCGATCCTTATCTGATTTTCCTGGTTATGGAGCAGGAGTCGCACTTTAATCCTCGAGCTCTGTCACCGAAGGGCGCGAGAGGTTTGATGCAACTGATGCCAGGGACTGCGGCGCGCTTCGGTGTAAGACGTCCGCATGATCCAGCGCAGAACATTTCCGGTGGAACACGGTATCTGCGGGAACTGCTGAATCGATTCAACAATCGAGTAGATTTGGTTCTGGCGAGTTACAACGCTGGAGAAGGTGCAGTCATTAAGTTTGGTCACCGCGTGCCGCCATATCGCGAAACTCGGAACTACGTTAAGAAAATCAGTTACCGCTACAAGAGCAAGATGGCGCGCACGAAGAAAGGTGGTGCCACAACACCTGCATCAGCCCCTTCAGCTACGGGAGGGAGATAGCGACAATGTCCTTCAGCTTACGATCTTCCAGATGTTTGTTATTAATGTTGTTGCTTTTGTCGTTCGTTGCCATCGGAAACGCTCAGCAGTCGTCTGAAGCGCCACTCACCAATGCGTCAGTGATCAGGTTGGTCAAAGCCGGGTTCAAAGAGAAAACGATCGTAACGATCATCAACAGCCGTCCGAATCAATTCAAACTCGACACGGATCATCTCATTCAGCTGAAACACAATGGTGTTGGCGAGAATATTATCCTTGCGATGATGGCCCAGGATCCGTCGTTCTCGGGATCTGATGATTGGGACGATGACGCCTTCTTCAAGTCTCCTGGAAACAGAGCGACGCCTAACGGAAACGGAAACCGGTCTGGAACGGATATCTTCGGATCCAGCGGAGGTTCCAACTCACAATCACGATCGCGGGGAACGCGTGGTGGCAATGAGAACGACAACAACGTAACTGGTTCAGCTACCGTCAGAATCCTCCGACCCCAATCAGAAGCCGGCGGTGTTCCTAAACTAGAGAGAACGCCGACTCTAAATAACGATGAGATCATCCGCTTGGTCGCAGCCGGTTTTTCCGAAGGCACCATTATCAAGCGCATCGAAAGTTCGCCGGCAGATTATGACCTCTCGCCGGGCAAACTAGATGAGCTGTACAAGAACCGTGTCACAGACCGAATAGTCGCCGCGATGAGCGCCGCGATGGGTAATAACGAACCCACCACGCCAAAAAAGTCCAATCCATAGCCTTCCTTTGAAAGCGATCTTATCCAACTAAGCGCGGGCACACTTTTCTTATTTGACATAAAAAGCCCCGACCTACCTAATAGTCGCTCGTGTGAGTGGAGTATCGGTGATGCTGATGGCATTTTTACTCGCTCTAGTATTAATGTGCGGGAAGCAATGAAGCTGGACGGGTAGTTCCGTCGCCATGCCTCTGGAGCCTAGTGTGGATCCGAATCTCTGAGTGCTCCCAGTGTCTGGCCAAATTGTCACAGTAACCCCATTTCCATGCACGTGTGTCCCCATGCGACACACGCAGGCCTTCACCAATCGCACCACTTGATCTGACTTAACTGAATAAATAATTCAGCTTAGCGTCTCATCTGGCATCGGGCTGTCGGCGGCACGGTCATTGCCCAGTGTACGTCCGGTTCGGTACGTGTCACCTACCGGACTCCCCGGCCAAGAGACATCATCAGAAAATTTTTCGACGGAGGAACGATGCGACCTATTAAGCATGTGGAGAGAGGGTTAACCCTAGTCGCGGGTGGCGCTTTCAATGCTATTCAATCAATTAATAAATACAAGCCCAACCCCTCTTTTACCCCCAAGTGGTCCGACAAGCCGCTTCTTAAGTCGTGGCAAAAAAGTAAGCCGACTCTCGGCTGGCCACGCACCACGGATTCTCTTTGCCCCAACTGCGTAATCGAAGCAAGAGAAGAGATCCTTTCAGGCAAAAAAGATGTGACCGTTCTAATCAATGAGAAGGTCGGTGAGATCAAAGCTCAGATTATCGAACGCGATGGTCAGATCTGGATGGTGAAGGATTGTCCGACTCACGGTCACTTCGAAGACATGATGGCGATCGATTCGAAATTTCTCACCCACATCGAAAAGATGTTTCCCGGGCGAGACATCGACGCGCATAACGATGAAAAGCTCCACAATCACGGTTCCAGCACGGTTAAGTATGGCCGCGGTGCAGTGTTGACGGTCGACCTGACCAATCGCTGCAACATGATGTGCGACCCATGCTTCATGGACGCCAATCAGGTTGGCTTTGTCCACGAGTTGAGCATGGAAGAGATCAAGGAGATTCTCGACAACGCGATCACGATCAAGCCGCGTCGTCAGATGTCGGTGCAGTTCTCGGGTGGTGAGCCTTCAATCTCGCCGCACTTCATCGAAGCGATCAAGTACTCACGCAAAGTTGGTTACAACAGCGTTCAGGCGGCAACCAACGGTATCGAGTTCGCGAAGAGCAAAGAGTTTTGCCGGCAAGCAGCTGAAGCCGGATTGCGCTACGTTTACCTGCAGTTTGACGGCATCGGAAACGATGCGAACAGCCACCGCCAGGTTGGTAACCTGTTTGATGTGAAGATGCGCGCGATTAACAACCTGCACGAAGCAGGTGTTGAGATCGTGCTCGTTACCACACTCGTGAACGGAATCAACAATGATCAGGTTGGATCGATTATCCGTTTCGCGCTCGACAACCCGAAGAAGATTGCGTTCTTGTCATTCCAGCCGGTGTCATTCACTGGCCGTGACGAGGAGATTACCGAGCAGCGTCGACTGCAACAGCGCTACACATTGTCGCACCTTGCGCACGACGTGAAGAACCAGGTTGGTATCACTGAACCGACTCGCGATTGGTTCCCGCTTTCGTTGATGGGCGCCTTCGCTGACTTCGCAGATCTCGTACACGGTCCGGAAGCGGAATGGGGCCAGGTTTCATGCGGTTGCCACCCGAACTGCGGAGTCGGTACTGCGGTGATGATCGACAAAGAAACGCGTGAGATGAGTCCTGTTCCGGAGTTCCTAAACATTCCGGGCCTGGTCAAAGACATGCAGAAGATCACTGACGCGGCTCGCGGCAAGTGGATGTCGAACATCATGATGGGCCTGGCGCTGTTGAAGCACTACAGCCCATACAAATCGCCAAAGAACTTTACGCTGTACGAACTCTTCAAGAAGTTCGACAAGTCGTTTGGCCTGACCGGCAAGGATTACGGTCGCGTCGACGGCAACCGCAAGAAGGACGACATTGAGAAGAGACGTTCGGATCGTTGGAACTTCCTCTTTATCGCAGGAATGTGGTTCCAGGACCTCTTCAATTACGACTTCCGTCGCACTGAAATGTGCATTATTCCTTACGGCACACAGGAGGGGGAGATTTCATTCTGTGCTTACAACACAGGTATTGGTTGGAGAAACATCATCGAGAACATGCACCAGAATGCGACCGTTGCGAAGTGGTACCAGGAGCATGGCCGTCACGAAATTTTCGCCGGCGGTAAAGATGTCGAGCTCGCTGATAAATCACACGGTCTGATTCTGAACGAAGTCGATTTAGCTCGGCCGAACAAGCCGCAGATGGAAGGCCCGAAGACAGCTCACGAAGAAGCTGTGATGATGCGCAAGCTCTATCAGGAAATGGTGCTTAACAAGCAACTGCCGACCAAAGAAGCTGATAAGCCCGTTCAGATCAAAGGCCTCAGCCGGCGAAAAGAAGAGCCTGCGGAAGCAGTGCTCGTATAGGCGGTTTACAACTTAATTAGCCCCGCGACAGTGCTTTGTCGCGGGGTTTGTTTTTATGGGGAATACGTTACGGGGAGGCAGAGCCCTGGACTCAGATTGTGCGGCAAAGCCCGTAACGCAAGAAGTTGGTTGCGGCTCTGCTGCGCCTTGAGTCTCTGCGTCTGCGTCTCGTGATGTGCAATGAAACGCATGAGGACGCCGAGACAGAGCGCAGCAGAGCCGCAACCAATGATTTGGCTTGCGGTACGGCTTTGCCGCCTGCTGTGAGGCGACGGCTCCGCCTCGCCGTATCGGAGCCTCTTTGAGTTTGGGCTATGCCCTCGGTTCGGGCTCTGCCCCTTCCACGTACTAACCAACTCAATGTTGAGTGGAGCGCACGCGCGAGGTCAAAGACCAAACCAAGGGCACAGCCCGGAATGAGAGCGGCACGTTCCGGCGAGGCGGAGCCATCGCCTCACATCGAGCGGCAAAGCCGTAGGGCAAGAAGCAATTCACTGGTTGCGTCTTTGCGTGAATTAATTTTGCGTGACGCAGTTTCTTGCTGTCAGGAGGAACTCGCTTAGAGACTTTTTTCACGCAAAGGCGCAAAGGCGCAAAGGAGGGCAAATTGCAGTTCAGTTTCTAAAGAAGACCCCCGAGACGCCGAGGACGCAGAGAGAAAAAGCTGCACGTTGCGCGAGAAATCGCTGCCATTCTTCGGGCGGATTCGGTAAACTAAGGAAGCCCTCCTCTCCGGCGTCGAGCCCAGGCTCGCCCGTTAATCAATAAAGGCTGGTGAAATTAATGAAGGACCAAAATCCCCCGGGAGAGACTGCTGCATCCCAGCGGCCTCGAAGCCCTCGTGTGCCTGTCGCCTTTGATCTCACCGTAGAAGGGACTGACACGGCGGGAACCCCCTTTTCCGTAAAAGCACAAGCCACTAAAATCAGTCGCGGGGGCGCGACCATCGCCCTGGAGAGTCGGGTAGACATAACCCTGGGTTCAAAGATAAGTCTTGTTCCTCCGTTCGGCGGTACCTTGGAAGCAGAGGTGAACGGTGCATGGGACGATGAACTCGACAACCGACGCCGCATCGGTGTAAAGCTGCTTTCGGACGAAGGTTGGTTCGGTGAATAGTTGAAGAAAAATGACAATTAGATGAAAGCCAAACGCTGGATCGTGCGGAGGCCGGAGACAGAACAGGCGGCCTCGCTCGCACGCGTTTTGGGTATCTCA
The DNA here is from genome assembly GCA_035457565.1 of Pyrinomonadaceae bacterium. Classification (GTDB taxonomy): domain Bacteria; phylum Acidobacteriota; class Blastocatellia; order Pyrinomonadales; family Pyrinomonadaceae; genus PSRF01. The sequence goes on from DATIBJ010000036.1 coordinate 5,833, forward strand.
CCAATCCTGGCTGCCCTCCTGATCAGTCGCGGATACGACGACGAACGGTCCGCTCGAGCCTTTCTTACGCCTTCTTACAGCCAACTTTATGATCCATATCTCATGCTCGGCATGGAGAAGGCCGTGGCCCGTCTGCAGCTCGCCATCGATAACGGTGAAAGAATTCTGATCTACGGGGATTACGACGTTGATGGCACTACGGGGACCGCGGTTCTCTTGCGCGCGCTGAAGTTGTTAGGAGCTCAGACGGGTTTCCACGTTCCTCATCGATTTACGGAAGGTTACGGAATCCAGCAGCAGGCTTTAGAGCGCGCGTTGAGTGAAGGCTACAAGCTTGTAGTTAGCGTGGATTGTGGTATCCGTGCACACGAGCCTCTGTATTGGGCACGCGACAACGGACTCGACGTCATAATCACTGATCATCATTTACCCGACGATGACGCAGGTGCACCTCCCGCGTTTGCAGTATTGAATCCAAATCAATTCGGCTGTCCTTATCCGGATAAGAACCTGGCGGGCGTTGGTGTTGCCTTCAAGCTCGTTCATGCGTTGTTTCGTGAATGCGGGCGCGAAGCGCAGGTGGAGGCGTTTCTGAAGGTTGTGGCGATCGGAACTGTAGCAGACGTTGCCAAACTGACGGGAGAGAATCGAACAATCGTTGCGCTCGGTTTGAAAGATCTCGCAAAGGCGTCGAACCCAGGACTGCGTGCGTTGATGGAGGTCGCCGGTTGCGGAGACGGGAAGGGCATGACAGCATACGATCTTGGTTTTCGTTTAGGACCGAGAATCAATGCTGCCGGACGAATGGACGCGGCCAAGGCCGTCGTCGAGTTGTTCGACACGCGCGATCGAGCCGAGGCTCTACGACTCGCCGAGCATCTCGACGCGCGAAACGAAGAGCGCAAGCTGGCGCAACAACAGATCTTTGATTTGGCAATGTCGGAGTTCAACGCCGGGTCGCGTGACAAGATCGATTCGTACGTCGCTGTGATCGCTGGACCAAGCTGGCACCGGGGAGTGATTGGAATCGCCGCTTCGAAGATCGCCGAGCGTATCAATCGACCATGCGTCGTACTGTCGATTGAGGATGGAGTAGCCCATGGCTCGGCGCGAAGTATTGAGGCGTATCATCTACTGAACGGACTAACGTCTTGCTCCGATCTTTTCGATAAGTTTGGTGGCCATTCGCATGCTGCGGGCGTCACATTGAAGGAAGAAAGAATCGACGAGTTGCGACGGCGGCTCAACGAACATGCGGCGAGCTGTTTGACTGAAGAAGATCTCGAGCCGTGCATCAAGGTGGATTTGGATTTGCCGGCGGAAGCTGTGACTTACCAGTTGGCATTCGCGTTACGAACCCTCGAACCGTATGGCGCGGGTAATCCGTGTCCGGTCTTCTGCACACGCGGGTTGCGAGCGTTATCAGAGCCGCAGGTGATAAAAGAACGTCACCTCAAATTGCGGTTGGCGGGGTCCCAAAATCGGCCTTTGGAAGCGATTTGGTTCAATTGCATCGACAACGACGGGCAAACGCCGGACATTAAAGGAAGCATCGAACTCGCCTATACGATTGAGACAAATGTGTGGAATGATGAGGTTCGAATGCAGTTGAATGTTCAGGATTTGCGGTGTGAATGATTTGGCCTTAGGCCTTTGGCCTTTGGTCTTAGGCCTTTGGTCTTAGGACTTTGGCCTTTGCTCTTTGGCTTTAGTCTCTGGTCTAGGGTCTGGTTTGTGACAGTACCTTAAACTACAGTTAAAGACGAAAGCCAAAGGCCAAAGTCCAAACACCAAACGCCAAAGACAGAAGACCAAAGATCCAACACCCAAGCGACTGATGCAAGAAGTATCAAAGAGGCGATCGATAGCAATTGGCTTGCGCGCGCACTATCCCGTGATGGCGCGGGTGATGGCGCTGGTTCTGCTGGCCTCCGGTATCGCCTTCGTTGGTGTGTCGTATTACAAGCTCCGCAACAATCAGCGGTTCGTGATGAAATCCAAGACGCCCGAACTCTCAAAAGAAGTTACGGGTCGCGTCGAAGGCTACGAACAGCGCGTTACTAAAAATGATCGACTCTACTTGCTGGTGAAAGCTTCGGTCGATGTCACCTTTTCAGATAATCATCACGAACTCGAGAATGTAAGTGTTGCTGTCTATCCAGAGTCTGGTGACATTCCCGATCAAATCTCCGCGTTGCGTGCGATCTATCAACCCACAACGTCAGTCATTTCATTTTTGGGAAATGTAAAGATCGAAACGAAGGATAAGTTGAAAGTGAACACTGAAAGCCTTTCGTTCGATCAGAATACCGAGATTGCCCAAACCGATGCACCAGTCACCTTCGAACGAGAAAACGTCACCGGCAAATCCACGGGAGCAGCGGTCGAACAGAAGATAAAGAGGCTTCAGTTGCGGAAGGGTGTTGAAGTCACAGTTGCGCCGAAGGCTGGTGCAAACGGCCTGTCTCCACGATCCAGACCAGTCACGATCAAAGCCGCGCAAGGGACATTTGAGCAGCAATCCATGCTGCTTACTTTCTCTGGTGGGGTAACTGCCGAACAGGACACCGCGGTGATGAGTGGCGATTTGTTGAATGGCATCTTCAATAAACAACAGCAGGTTGAGCGTGCTGAGATCAGAGGCAATAGTTACCTGAGAACAATGGAACCAGGCCGCGCCGCAGAACTAAAAGCGGTCGACATCGACTTCTACTTCGACGGCGACCAGCGTTTGCAGCGCGCGTCGGCCAGGCAGAACATTGCTTCGCGCACGCTCGACAGTGAATCAGACATGGAGTTGAACGGCGCAAGTACGCTTGACGTCCTTTTCCAAGCGCAGGATCAACGAAGCGTGCTGAAAGAAATGTCTACCCAGGGTCGCTCGGTCGTAACTCTTTCGGCCCCTAAATCAAAAGCGACCGACGCACGCGCAGCCAACAAGCGCTTGACCGCCGATGTGGTGAAACTGGTTTGGCGAACTTCTGGACGAGATTTGGAAAAAGCGGAAGCTAGCGGCAATGCTGAGTTGTTCATTGATCCGGTGGTGCAAAATACTCGTGCCGACAGAAAAACTTTGGTTGCACCGCGATTCGATTGCGACTTCTTTGAGAGCGGCAATCTGACCCGCCAATGTGTAGCAACGGGCGGAACCAAGGCTGTAGTCGATCCGGTGCAAACAGTTGCGGATCGCGGAACACGAACGTTGACGTCACAAAAAATGACGGCCACCTTCCTGAAGGACACACAAGACGTAGAACGCGTCGACGCGCAGGGCGATAGCAAATTCAACGAACGTGATCGAAATGGAATAGCTGCCAACATTTCATTCACGACTGCGGATGAAACCATTCGCATGCGCGGTGGCGATCCAACGGTCTGGGATTCGCGAGGGCGGACCAAGGCAGTTGAGCTCGATTCCGATCTCACAAACGAAGTCTCTTATGGTCGGGGCCGTGTAAGCACGACCTACTACAGCCAGGAACAAACAAACGGCGCGACCCCGTTTACGAAGCTTAAGAGTCCCGTCTATGTGGTTGGCGACCGCGTTGAGTTTCGACACGTGAGCGGGCTTGCTACCTACACCGGTAATGCGCGCGCCTGGCAGGATGACAATTTTGTTCGAGGTGACAAGCTTAACATCTACGTTAACGACAAAAAGATGGATGCTACCGGCCACGTGCAAACCGCTGTTTACAACTCCAAACGTCGCATTGATGGAAATCCAACTGTCGTCCCTGTGTTCGCCACCTCTGAGTCGATGTTTTACTCAGACACTGATCGGGTGATTCATTACGAAGGAAACGTCGATATAAGACAAGCGCCTGATCGAATAACGGCCGGCGTCGCCGACGTCTATCTAATGCGCGACACTAACGACATGGACAAGACCATCGCCCAACAAAATGTTGTTCTCACCCAACCAAACCGGAAAGGCACAGGCGATTGGGTTCAATATACAGCGGCAGATGAGATCGCGATTCTCAAAGGTAATCCGGCTCGCGTCGATGACGCTGAACAGGGAAACACCGAGGGCGCTCGATTGACGGTGAACATTCGAGACAGTAGAGTGACCGCCGACGACACGCGTGGACCACTATCGCCGGGTCGTGTGAGAACTACTCACAAGATCAAGAAGCCTTAGTTGTGATCATATGGTGCGAACGGAAGAACTGCAGATCGAGAAGACCACTGAATCCAAGCCAGACGTAACTCCGTCCACTATCCCATCGCAAAACAATTCTGCTAATTCACTCCGCACGACACGTCTTGTCAAACACTACGGAAGGCGCCGAGTCGTCGACGATGTGACACTTCAGGTCAACACTGGAGAAGTCGTTGGACTGCTGGGCGCAAATGGAGCTGGCAAAACAACTACCTTCTATATGATCGTCGGGCTCGAACGACCTGACTCAGGATCAGTCGAGTTAGGACCAACTGATCTGACAAAGTTGCCAATGTATCTGCGCGCTCGTTTGGGTATAGGTTACCTGCCGCAGGAGCCTTCGGTATTTCGCAAGATGACGGCGGCACAGAACATTTTGGCCGTACTTGAGACAATGGGTTTGCGACGTCGCGAGCAACTGAAGAGGCTTGAAGAGTTGTTAGAAGAGTTCGGTATCGGTCATGTGCGGAACACGCGCGGCGATGCGCTCTCGGGAGGTGAACGTCGACGGACCGAGATCGCACGAGCACTTGCTACCGAACCTCAGTACATCCTGCTCGATGAACCGTTCGCCGGAATTGATCCTAAGGCGGTAGACGACATTCAAAATGTCATACTTTACTTGCGGAATCGTGGCATCGGCATTTTGATAACCGATCACAATGTACGCGAAACATTAGGCGTGACCGACCGAGCATACATAATGGCGGAAGGACGCATCTTTCGATCTGGTAAGCCAATGGACTTGACAGAAGATGCGGAAGTACGCCGCCTTTATTTGGGCGAAAAATTCAGAATGTGAAGACCCCGAAAACCCCCGCTGATCGGTTATAATCTCCCTGCGCGATCAAAGCGCATAATAAGCACAAGTACATACTGCTCTAAAGAATGTCCTTAAAACTAACTACCAGCCTCTCCCAACGACTTGTTCTGACGCCCCAACTCCGTCAGCGAATTGAGATGTTGCAGATGACTTCGCTCGAGTTGACGGAGCTCATTCAGCAGCAGTTGTTGGAGAACCCTGTTCTCGAAGAAGTGCCAACCCAGGAAGAGGTAGGCGAACTCGCAGAGAAGATTCTCGATCACCTTGCAAGTTCAGATTCCGAAACCCCGTTTGAGTCATCAGAATCGACTGCACCGGCAGCCCCCGAAATGGAATTGGGCAGTCCCGCTTCCAATGGATCTGGCGATACGGATGTGCTTACTGCGGTTCCTTCGACTGTCGACGCAGAGTATTCGGAGTCGTTTGATGGTGAGGGTGCGGATGAGGGTACTGTTGAAGCCGGGGGCGAGGACGGCGCCGCAAGTGAAACACGTGATGCTTTTGAAGAGATCGACTTCGGTCGTGAGTTTCAGGATTATTTAGATCCCGGATATAAGACGCAGGAAATTGAGTACAAGGAAGATGGGCCAACCTTCGAGCAGTTTCTAACACGTCCCCCCTCGCTGGCAGATCATCTCGAATGGCAATTACACATGAGCCCGATCGCTGAAGACGTGTGCGATGCGGCCATTGCTGTGATTGGTAATCTGAATGCCGACGGCCGACTCAATGCGACGAACGAAGAAATCGCGGCGATGGGTCCGTGGACGGAAGAGGAGGTTGAACACGCGAGGCAAACGGTGATGCGTCTCGATCCGGTGGGCTGCGGTGCACGCGACGTCAAGGAGTGCTTGTTGGTTCAGCTTGAAGTTCGTAATGAAAATGATCGGCTGGCCGCGGGGTTAATTAGCGAGCACTTTAACGAACTTCAGCAGCATAAGTTACCGCACCTGTCGAAACAGATCGGAATCGACGTCGATACGTTGTTGGCGGAGGTTCAGTTTATCCGCACTCTTGATCCATATCCGGGACGTCGTTACTCCTCGGAAGAGCCCATACTGATCACGCCGGAGATCTACATTGAAAAGCTCGACGAGAATGACGAGGATTACGTCATCTATTTTGCCGACGACGGTAGTCCCCGATTGCGCGTTAGTCAGCATTACCAGCAGATGTTGAACCAGGGCGCGGTCAGCAATGAGACAAAAAGTTTCATTCGCGAGAAGATGCGGTCCGCGGTTGACCTGTTAAGAAACATCGAACACCGCCGGCAAACGATCTACAAAGTGGTCGAGTCGATCGTTAACAGACAAAAGGAATTTCTCGATCACGGTGTCCAGTATCTGAAACCAATGATGTTGAAAGACATTGCCGAGGATATCGGCATGCACTTGTCGACAGTATCGCGCGTCGTAAACCGCAAGTATGCGCACACGCCGCAGGGTGTTATCGAATTACGTCGATTCTTCACTGAAGGTATGTTGAATGAGGAAGGTGAAGAGATTTCGACGCGCATTATTAAATTGCAGATCAAGAAACTGATTGAGGAAGAAGACTCGCGCAATCCGATCACGGACGATCAGGTAGTAAAGATCCTGGCTAAGGACGGAATTAAATTGTCGCGCCGAACCGTCGCGAAGTATCGCGACCAAATGCAGATTCCGGGATCGCGTGAGCGTCGCGCCGTCGTGTGAGTCCCTGGACCGCACTCCAAAGACGCGACATTGTGAGTTCAGCAGTACCAAACAATTGCGATAGCGCGTAGCGTGTCGTTCGTTCCGACTCGCCGTGGTCGAGCTATCGCTGGTCGTTCCAGGAGGAAGATTCACAGATGAAATTTGAATACACGGGTCGGCACGTGGATGTGTCGCCCGCAATTCGTCGGCACGTTGAGGAACACTTCAAAAAACTAGATCATATTTTCAACGACTCCACCCTCAGTACTCACGTAATTATTGATGTTGAAAAGAATCGTCAGATAGGTGAGATCATTGTCTACTGGCGCGATCATACCTTGACTGCGAAAGACACCAATGCAGATATGTACATGGCATTGACGCGCGCGATGGCGAAGATTGAGAAGCAGGCTCTCAAGCTGAAGAAGAAGATCATCGATCGCAAACAAGGAGCACGGCCGACCGCGCGCGTGGCGCCCGAACCTGATGGTTATCTTGAGGCCACACCGACGCCGCCGCGCATCATCGCCGCACGTCGTTATTCCGTTAAGCCAATGACCGCTGAGGAAGCCGCCCTGCGCTTATCAGGCGAAGCCGATCAATTTCTCGTGTTTCGTGATGCCGACACGGAACGTCTAGGCGTGCTGTATAAACGTAAAGACGGGAATTATGGACTGATAGAACCGTGACGCAGATGTCTCATGATCTCTCGGCTATTCGGTACCGGTACTGAATACATCTCGTTCGTCGAGTGATTGTCGCACGGCGCTGACAACCAAACTCTGTCGTCCTGATACGCCGCAATTGATGGCCCGCAAAAAGACAACCAAGTCGTCAGTCGATTCCACCTCACCTGATATTGTCATAATCACCGGCCTGAGCGGCTCGGGCATGTCTTCGGCAACCAACGCCTTCCAGGACCTCGGCTACTTTTGTATCGACAATCTTCCTACGACCATGCTGCAGACGTTTGCCCGACTCGTAACGTCTGATGAAGAAGAGAAGAGTATTCATCGGGCCGCATTGGTGATTGATATCCGTGAGCGTGGATTCCTTGCGGATTTCGGAAAGCAACTCCGAGCGTTGCGCGATGGTGGGTGGAAAGTCCACGTGCTCTTCTTCGAAGCATCCGATGATGCGTTGCAACGACGCTTCAGCGAAACACGCAGACCACATCCGGCGGACAACGGACAGGGATTGCTGGGAGCGATTCGCGCTGAACGAAGGGCCATGGCGCGCATCCGTTCACTTGCCGATCAGATAGTTGACACTTCGGCACATTCCGTCCACACACTGCGCAGTTACTTGCTCGAACGGTTCAGTCCGGATCGGAAGGGCGCGCCGATGAAAGTGCAGATTTTAAGCTTCGGTCACAAGTACGGGAATCCCGGCGCACTTGAACTGCTATTCGATGTTCGTCACTTGCCGAATCCTCATTTTGTGAAGGAACTAAGACGGCTTTCGGGTCACGACAGTCGCGTGGTGAAGTTCCTGAAGACGCAGCCAGAGGTTCAGGAAACACTCCATCGATTCACCGATCTCCTCACCTATCTGTTACCGCAATACAAAAGGGAAGGTAAGTCGTACGTAACAGTCGGCATCGGCTGTACAGGCGGTCGTCATCGCTCAGTGATGGTGGCGAATGCGCTCGCGCGAGCCTTACGTAAAGCAGGATTTGACGCGCGTGCAACGCACCGAGACGTGCGCAAAGCGAACCGACTTAGCGCGGCCTGACCAGGAGGTGAGTATGAGTAGCAACCCGCAACAACCCCCGCCGACTGCCGATGCTCGAAAGGTGGCGGGTGTGATCGTCACTCATGGAAACCTCGCCGGTGAGTTACTTGCCGCGGCGGAGATGATCATTGGCCCAGCATCACACATCGGGGCCGTATCGATTGGTTGGCACGACGATGTCGACGTGGCCCGCGATGAAGTGCAACGCGCTATAACACGCGTTTCAAAGGGCGCAGGCGTGCTTCTGCTCACAGATATGTTCGGCGGTACGCCGACAAACATCGCCTCAATGTTTCTTGAGGAAGGGTCAGTAGAGGTGATAACGGGTGTGAATCTCCCAATGGTCATCAAGCTCGCCACCGATACGGGTGGAGATGCGCTTGCAGACGTTGCGCGTAGAATATGCGAGCAGGGCAGGCAGGGAATCTATCTCGCAGGCGCTCTGCTTGGTCCACCGTCCAAGAGCGGAGCGGATTGAAGTGATTGAAAAGCGTGTTCGTGTAACCAGTCGTCTCGGCCTCCATGCGCGCGCGGCCGCGAATCTCGTCCGCGTGGCCAATCAATTTCAAAGCAAAGTTACCTTGCAACGACTCGATGGAGAGGTCGAGGCCGATGCTAAATCAATTCTGAGCGTGCTTATGTTGGCAGCCAGCCGAGGCACGGATTTGCGTCTGGTTGCCAATGGCGCTGACGAGGAAACCGCACTAGAGAGTGTCGCGGATCTCTTTGCGCGAGGCTTCGACGAAATTGATCAGACCCCGACAGCAGCTCGCGCGCCAGTTACAAGTGAAGTTCACTTGAAGGGTCTGGGTGTTTCGGATGGTCTCGTAAAGGGCCGTGTCCTCAGGTTACAGGACGGTACTCGCGATGTGTATCGTGCGGAAATCAAGGAAGCTGACGTTGTTCGCGAGCGGCTCAGATTTCGCGCGGCAGTCACAATGGCAAGGCGCCAGTTGGAGGCCATTAAGAGTCGCGCGGAAAAAGAACTCGGCAAGGGCCATGCGTACATTTTCGACGCGCACCTGTTATTCCTCGAAGACGCGAAACTAACGCGCGACGTAGAGAACTACATCGTTCAAGACCACGCCAACGCTGAATGGGCGACTAAGGTTGTGGGCGATCGACTACTGTCGATCTACGCACAGATCAATGACGAATATCTTCGGGAGCGAGGATCAGATATAGAGGATGTTATTCAAAGGTTATTGGCCAACCTTACCGGCGAAGGTCGTACGTATCCCAGGCTCTCTGAAGACGCAGTGATCGTCGCACCGGATCTGTTGCCGTCCACGATTGCGGAACTTGATCTGAATCACGTAAGAGCCATTGCTACGGATGCCGGCGGATGGACGTCGCATATGTCCATTATTGCGCGCGGTCTTGGCCTAACTGCCGTGGTGGGTCTGCGGGATTTTTATCATCAGACTCGGACGGGCGACGAAATCATAGTCGATGCAGAACGTGGGGAAGTGATCCTGCATCCGACGCCGACAACAGTTCTAAAGTATGGGCTCAATGTGACGCGACCT
>DATIBJ010000037.1:0-37226 GCA_035457565.1 Pyrinomonadaceae bacterium
ACGGCATCGAGTGTGTGGACACAACTGCGCTTGAAAACGATCTTGCATTCCCTGTATAAGGGCAATCCACATTTCACCGACACGAAGGAAGATTCAGATCTAGTGCCTACTAGTCGTCACAGAAAAGCCAAGGCTAAGAAAAAACCGCGTGGACAGTACGCGTCCTCGGCGCCGAAGAGCCAACCAGCCCAACCAACGAATTGGCGTGTTATTGCGATGGCTCTTGTCGCTGTCTTCGTCTTTGCCGCAGTGGTGTACTTTCTTGTGAGACGCGGCAACCAGGCAGCGGGTTCTGAAATCGTTACTGCATCAGGACTCAAGTACGTTGACGTTGTTGTTGGTGACGGACCAACTCCAAAACTTGGGCAGACATTAAGCGTCCACTACACGGGCACGCTCACAAACGGCAGCAAGTTTGACAGCTCTCTCGACAATGGCCAACCATATCAATTTAGGATCGGCCGCGGTGAAGTGATTAAGGGCTGGGATGAAGCCTTTATGACCATGAGAGTTGGCGGCAAACGCAAACTGATCATTCCGCCCAACCTTGGTTATGGCGTGCGCGGTAACCCTCCCGATATTCCTCCTAATTCCACGCTTCTTTTTGACGTTGAATTGTTGGAAATTAAGTAGTCCAATTCCAGAACATTGCAGTCGTATTACAATTTGTTCCCGAGTGGGAGCCACTCGTTGAGCAATGGTATAGTTGGAGCCTCTCCTCTTGACTGCTATGCTCGCATGCGAATTCTGTCGTGGAGGTTCCATCATGGACAAGAGGCGGCTATCAATCTTCAAGTTAGCCCTGTTTAGTTTTCTCGTCATTTCACTTTCTTTGTCGGTCATGGCCCAGGGTAAAGGCCGCGGCGGCGGTGTCGGTGGTGGTCGCGGTTCGGGGTCAGGATCCGCAGGTCCACCGCCAGGAGTCGGAGTGGAACGCGGAATCGGCAATTCTTCGGTGCATTCCGAGGGTCGTTCCGATAAGGGCCGTGAAAACGCTTCAGTGAAATCCGGCGGTCGATCCGACGCAGGTCTGGAACGAGCGCGGATAGCGAGCTCACGTTTGCGGGATGCTGACCGGGAACTGCAAGACCATCCAGGTTTGGCTCATGCGCTGCATATGAATGCAAATGATCTGCGCGCCGGCTACCAAAATGCTCTGCTGACCAATCCTGAGTTAAAGTTTGGTCACTACGTGTCGGCTACGAGAGTGAGTCAGAACCTGGGCTCGCGTCATCCCAACATCACGCGGGATGCGATACTCGGGGGATTGGCATCAGGCAGGAGTCTGGGACGAACTTTGCAAGATCTCGGTCTGAGTGACCGCGAGGCGAACGACGTAAGACGTCGTGCTGAGCGGGAGATCAAGGAAGCAAAAAAGAAATAGTCTGAGCAACAACGAACGTCATGAAAGGTCCGCGCTTGTCGCGGACCTTTGACTTATTGCAGATTTTAGATTGTAGAATGATGATTCGATTGACTGTTTCGAAAACCATCAATCTTCAATCCATCAATCCAAAATCTTCAATCCTTTATCCTTCAATTTGCTTAGTGACCGACGCCGCGTTAATCTCCCTGTAATGGCCCTACCTTGCAGGAGGAAATATGAGCGGCAATAGCCTGACAATCACAGACAATCGAACCGGTAAGCAATATGACTTGCCGATAGAAAACGGAACCATTCGCGCGATGGATCTGCGTCAGATCAAAGTTTCAGACGACGACTTTGGTTTAATGACGTACGACCCGGCCTTTATGAACACCGCTTCGTGCAAGAGCACAATTACTTTTATCGACGGTGACAAAGGAATTCTCGAGTATCGCGGATACCCTATTGAACAACTCGCGGAAAAAAGTTCATACCTTGAAGTGGCTTACCTGCTATTACACGGCGAGCTCCCAAGTGAGGAGCAGCTTCGCGACTGGACGAAAAACATCACGTACCACACGTTCATCAACGAGAGTATCAAGAAAGTAATCGACGGCTTTCATTACAACGCGCATCCGATGGGGATGTTTGAGGCGACACTTGGTGCGCTATCAACTTTCTATCCTGATGCTAAAGACATCTTTAACCAGGAATCCCGGTCGAAACAGATCTACCGTTTGATCGCAAAGGTGCCAACAATCGCCGCGTTTGCCTTTCGCCATCGCATCGGGATGCAGTATGCGTATCCCGACAACGATTTGAGCTACGAAGGCAATTTTCTGAACATGATGTTCAAGACGACGGAGTTGAAGTACCAGCCGAATCCGGTTCTTGAACGCGCATTGAGCGTGCTCTACATCCTGCACGCCGATCATGAGCAGAACTGCAGCACAAACGCGATGCGCAGTATCGGCAGCGCGCAGACCGATCCGTTTTCATCTTTGGCGGGCGCCGCGGCGGCGCTCTATGGCCCGTTACACGGCGGGGCGAACGAGATGGTTTTGCGGATGCTCAAAGAGATCGGTTCGCTAAACAACGTGCCCGACTACATCAAGCGCGTTAAGGCAGGTGAGTTTCGGCTAATGGGCTTCGGTCATCGCGTTTACAAGAACTACGATCCGCGCGCCCGTATAATCAAGAAGGTCGCCTACGAAGTGTTTGAAGTTACGGGCAAAGATCCGATGTTGGATATCGCACTTGAGCTGGAACGAATAGCCCTTGAAGATGAGTACTTCGTCAAACGAAAGTTGTATCCAAACGTGGATTTCTATTCCGGGATCATCTACCAGGCAATGCATTTCCCGGTCGATATGTTTCCGGTGATGTTCGCTATTCCACGTACGTCAGGATGGTTGGCGCAGTGGGTTGAGTTGCTGGAAGACAAGGATCAGAAAATTGCCCGACCGAGGCAGGTCTATCTTGGCGCGAGAGGGAGAGACTACGTTCCGATTGGGCAAAGACCAGCTACTGCTGGGGCGACCGCATAAAAGAAATCATTGGTCAGTTATCATTCGACATTTATCAAGTGTCATTTGCCGAACCTGCTCGCGCTGTTTTTAGAGATGCGGCAAAGATTTTGCACAAGTCGCCATTCTCTTGAATGATCTCGATCAACAACCTCGCCTTCAGCAATTCGCTTCGCTCGATGATACGAAGCCACACCGAGGTCTCGTTTAGTTCCTTTAAGACGACTCGGATCTTGTGAACAAAATCAGCTCGACTCTCAGCCCCCTCGCTTCTCCATAGTTTGGAGCAGGCGAGGTTCCACACCTCAGGATTTGGCCCGCAACATGACGACCAGCAGGTGTTTTCGGCAGCCTCGCCGCCAGTTTTATGATCCGGACAGCGAAATTTATTAGACGTTCTTCGAGCATGTCAGCGAAACGATTGAGAACGATCGTCCCTTGGTTCATCTGGTGATGGCTCTTTGGTCTTTTTCATTGTGAGGTTCTTTCCGAATTTGAGGTGGTGGGAGCTGAATGATACTACCAGCGGACCAAATGACAAATGATAAATGTCGAATGATAACTGACCAATGACTTCTTTTATCCACCCAGCATTCGGGCCGCTATTTCCTTCAGCAGCTTAGCGCACACCGTTCCGGTCACATGGAGTGGGTCCATTCGTGGATTGAATTCCACGATGTCAGCTCCAACGATCCGACCCTTGATTCGTTGGATCAAATCGATAGCTTGACGTGTCGATAATCCGCCTGGCTCGCGATGCGATACCCCAGGCGCGAATGCCGGATCGAGGGCATCAAGATCGAATGAAATGTAGACCGGCGTATCAAACTCAAAAGCTAGACCGTGTTTCCAGTCACGCATTTCGACAACCTCAACGTCGAACCTCTTGATCTGTTCGCGTTGATGAGCGGTTGCGGTTCTGATTCCCACCTGGACCAAACGCTTCGCAAGTTTTTCTTCCATGATCCTCGCAAACGGACTCGCGTGAGAATAGCGATTGCCCTGGAAGTCGTCGTAGATGTCAGGGTGTGCGTCGAAATGCAGGATGCTCAAGTCGGGAAACTTGCGCGCAAACGCCTTCACGATTGGATAACTGATCGAGTGATCTCCGCCAAGTGCGATTGGGCTGAGTCCATCGTTCAGTAGCGTCGACATCGAATCTTCTATGAGGATCATCGTGTCGGTGCCCGTCACAGGTTCGATGTCTCCGGCGTCAAAGAACAATCCGTCAGCACCAAGATCGATGCCACTTTCGCTAAAGTAGTTTGAAGCGCCTGACCGAAACGCCGCGCGGATCTGCGGTGGTGCATCGGCGGCGCCTTTCATAAACGAAGAGTTCTCGTCGTAGCGAAAACCGATAAGCGCGAGCTTCGCGCGCTGCTCAGCGTTAGGAGCCTCAGACATTCATGCACCTCTGGACATTCCGTGCACTCCTTTTAGGAGTGCTATGTTTATAGCATCGGCCGGTTATGTTTTTGTGCACTCCATTAGGAGTGCCATCTACAGGCTTTGGATGTAAAGTGACTGAGCTGCCGGCGATCCGCTCGAATCGTTTCAGATGTTTTTGCGAAAATGTAATAGTAACCGGAGTAGCCCGGTTTCCTTGTGTGCTTTTCCTGAGGTTTTTAATGCACCCGGCAGGGCTCGAACCTGCGACCTTCTGATTCGAAGTCAGACGCTCTATCCAACTGAGCTACGGGTGCGTCGTGCGTGAATAGTAAATGGTGAGTCGCGAATCGTAAAGTGGTGCTTTGTACTTAGTGCTTTGTCGTTCCGTTATTCAAAGTACAAATCCCAAACCACAAAGCACCAAGCACCAAGCACCAAGTACAAAGCACCAAGTTCTAACTACTTATTTCCCCTGAAACTCCTTCCTGATGAACTTCACCAGATCCGCAATCTCCTGTTCACTTAACTTATCCTTAAATGCCGGCATGCCATCCCCGCCTTCATGTATCTGTTCACTGTACTCTTTGTCAGAATCCTTCAAGGCGTGGGCGGCTTTGAATGATGGTACCTTCAAAGTCTTGCCCTCGACTTGTTTCGTTCCGCCTTCTCCGGTCTCGCCATGACACCCTAAACAGTTCTTTGCAAAATTTGCCCTCGCTCCTGCGAGTTCATCGGGTGTAGCGGTCGCTGTTGCCGTAGCCGGTGTTTGTGCGGCTGAAGGCGCAGGTGAATTCGTTGTTCTGGTCGCTTCACCGCAAGCCAGGAGAATCATTGCAACAGTCGCACACAAAACGAGTGTGATCCACTTCATCAGGTTCTCTCCACTTCGTGATTTGTAAAAGGCGAGGAGTATAGCGGACGTAGCGAAGGAATATCCACCGATTCATGTGTTCGATAACTTCAGTTTGTCGTTAAGGTGCCGCAGCGTCAAATGCTTTCAGTAACTAAACACCGGCACGATTATTACTGAAAGCACTTGAACGTGCGGGACCTTAACGACAAACTGAAGTTTATCGAACACCTTGCTTCCCAAGTTGCATTCATCCTGAAGAGTCGGCAGAATAATCGCGCCTTCGCACCGATCTAAGGTCAGACAATTTTCAAAAGCAGACTGACGAGAGGTAACTACACATGAGTGCAGACAAGGAACAAGCCAATAACACCCGCGGCGCCCTTCGTTTGGCTCCCACCCACTCAGAAGTGGAAGAGCAAAAGGCCAAGCTGCCAAGACAGTTCGTCAACTTCACCTTCTACAAAACCCGTCCTGAATGGCGTTTACTCGCTGACGATGACAAACAGCGATGCCGCCAGGAGTTCGTTAACGTAGTCGATGAGTTTCGCAAATCGTTGCTGATTCATTCGTATTCGACCGTCGGGTTGCGCACCAACGTCGACTTCATGATCTGGCGCATCGGTTATGAACTGGAACCAATCCAGGAAATGACGTCGCGGTTAAATAAAACCGAGATGGCGAAATACATCGAACCCTCGCAATCGTTTCTGTCGATGACGAAACGATCGATGTACATTGACAAAGACAATCCCGAACACGTCGAAGATCGACTCCACATTGTTCCCGGTAAGTCGCAGTATTTGTTTGTCTATCCGTTTGTGAAAACACGCGAGTGGTATTCGCGACCCGCCGAGCAACGGCAGGAGATGATGGACGAGCACATTCGCATCGGATCGAAGTATCGTTCGGTCAAACTTCACACGACTTACTCTTTTGGACTCGATGATCAGGAGTTCGTAGTTGCGTTCGAGACGGATTATCCGGCGGATTTCTTGGATCTCGTGCAAGAGCTAAGAGAAACAAAGGCGAGTTCGTATACCCTACGCGATACCCCGATGTTTACGTGCAGACAGCGATCGTTGAGTGAATGTCTTGAATCTCTCGGTTAATGCCCGTTCCATTCCCAGTTCAACGTGCAAAACACGAGCGCCAAGCTTCAGACTACAATTCAAGCTGAGATAATTGCAGGTTGGGAAGGGCGGTTTACCCCGCTCAAGATCAGGTACATTCAACATTGAGTGGAAATGAGTCTTGAGCGGGGGCAACCACCCTTCCCAACCTGCAATTTTGTTACGTTGAGTTATTTCAGCGAAGCTTGAGCGCTGATCTTTTTGAACCTCACATTGTTCGGCGGCAGTTAGATGTTATGTTTATAAAACGTTGCGCGCTATTCTGCATCATATCGCTTCTGCCAATTGCGCCTGCACTTCATTCCCAAACAAAACAAACAAACGAATATCTCTGGTACGAAACCGAAAACATGCGCGGCTTTTCCACCGGCAAACTCGGCGAGCCTCTCCTTAATCCATCACACCTCAATCCCTCAAAAGATAAAGCTCCCGGTTGGGGAATGAATGGGCCAGGTGTTTCTGCTGAATGGTCACAGGGTGGTGAAAGCGAATGGAACTCTGCCGCAGCGAGTGCTGACGAAACTAAGGCACAACTTTATCAGGATCTCGAAATCCCACGCGCCGGCCAATATCAGTTCTGGATTCGCTACGCCGACTGGGCTAACAAGACTGAGTCCTTCACCGTGCGAATCGCGCAAGATAACCAATTCGTCTTAAAACACGAGTTCGGCACTAAAGATGTGATCGATCCTCACGACGAAGTGAGTCTTTACTGGCAGTGGGCGTTTGCCTGGGACAGCGCATCCGTGACTCTGAAAAAAGGTCCCGCCAGAGTCTTTATCGAAGTCGAAAAACCCGCCGAAGCCCGACGCCACGTTGATTGTTTTGTTCTCACGAATGACGCGAGTTACAAGCCTTCCGGTCGACAAAAACCAGACTTCGCCGCGATGCGCCATCTGCGTGATTGGAGTCGCACAGGCACATCGCTTTCACCTTTAATCTCCACACGCGCACCGCAGAGCTTGCCACCTGCGTGGTCAAGGCCGCGTGTTGCCGGGCGCGATTTCTTCATGCCCTGGAACATCAACACGGCGTTCTGGACGATGTATGACAAGCCGGTGGATCAGCGGCCGCTATATCCGTTCCATACCGAATCAGTTGATGCATTCGTCGAAAAATACAAAGGTTTGCGCGATGTCCCGATCTTCCAATCAAAACTGATCATACCGGTCATTTACATCAACAATCTGCCGGAATATCTCAAGGAAGGAAGCGCGTTCCTTCGTTACGTCCGAGAAACAAAGTCGCCGTTTGCGGTATTGATTAACTACGGAGGTGCGTCGATGCCAGACGCAGACGCACAAGCTGCGTGGAAGTTGTTGAGCGGAGAATTGAAGGATCAGTTTTTGGGTTGGATATCCGGCGAGAGTATTGGTTTCGTCTGGGACGACGCGCCGGCGCAATTAAAGATCACACCAGCGATGAGCCGGCGCGAATTACTCGACGCGCATCGCACCTTTTATACAAACGCGCTCACTCGCAAATGGCAGACGACCTTTCATAGTCAAACTGGACCGATGTGGGACAAGCTGCTGCCCGCACAGTCGACATCGAGCACTTCATTCGCGCATGCGTTGGGCGAGTGGGGAGTTAAGTTAATAGGTATGGAGACTGCCGCCGTTCAGCCCATGACGGCGATGCGCATTGCGTTTACTCGCGGCGCTGCGCGTCAGTTTGGCGGGGCCTTCTTTTACTATCACGCGCCTAACTTCGGCGACACGGCAACGACGTTTACGAACACGCAGAACTTTGCTGGACCCGACTTTTTTCTTCATTCGCGTTATGGTCCAACGATGGGTCCGTCGCTCTCGTGGTATCGAAAGAGCTACTACCTTTACTACATGTCAGGCGCATCGGCGATTTATCTCGAACAGGGTTTTGATCAATTCTTTAAACCCGGGCCGGGTCAGCACCCGCTTCAGTTGAATCCGCTGGGACGAATCACGGACGAATTTATGCGGTTTGCCGAAAAGCATCCCGAGCGTGGTACTCCTTACACCCCAATCGCGTTTCTTTTAGATCCGGCACACGGATTCGAAATGACTGATTATCCGCACTGGCCGTTTGAAGTGTCGCAGATCAGCAAGAGCGATCGAGCATTGCGGGAGTTGTTTGGCGTCGCCTATTACCCGGGCCTCGTTGTTGAAGGCGAACCAGCGATGGCGGATCGACAACCATTTGTCGCCGGAGTTTTCGGCGATATTTTTGATGTACTTGTCGCTACGACGACTATAAAAGACGCCGCGGATCGGCAAACGTTAAATGAAGCGATAGTTCTAAGGCCGTCGTCGCCACCAATCGTCCGGCCTCCCCGTGTTACACCATTCCCGCCCGTCGATTCCTATAAAGCTGTTGTACTCGGTGGACAGCCCGAACTTACTGATGCCTGGGCCAATAGACTTGTGGATTACGTGCGCGGGGGTGGAACGATCGTAGTCAATGCTGCCCAGCGAAAGCATTTTTCTGATGCGTTACTCGGTGTCCGGTTCACTAATGAGTTTGCCGAGGCTGACAGCGCACGATGCCTCGCGTCAGGAGAAACCGGGATCGACCTGACGGGCCAGATGTTCAGATATCAAAAGGTCCGGCTCGATGGTGCTACTGCGCTAATAACGGCACCGAATGGTGATCCGCTGGTAACCGTAAACAAAAGGGAAGCGGGAACTGTCGTGTTTTCCGCATTGCCTGATCTGCTCGGCGAAGATGAGCGGATAACGCCATTCGCCGCTCACATGCTCGCGCATGTTTTTTCAGATACGACTCCTGTGCAGGTCCGCGGGGATGTGGAATATCTGATCAATCGGACCGCGGACAGTTGGATCGTCACGCTGCTGAACAACAATGGTGTGTTTAAGCCTCAGCAAGGATTAGCTCAAGTCGATCGCACTGCGTATGTGACGGCGAACATCAGCGTCAGAGGTCAACAGATCTCGAGTGCCGTTGATTGGATAACTGACAACCCAGTCGACGTTCAGGCTGGTTCGAATCGAGTAACTGTGAGCATCGCGCCGGGTGGTGTGGCAATCATCGAGCTTCGAAATAAGTAAGCGGATTGTTGCATTAATGGAGACTCGGTTACGCACAATTCAGAACACCGAAGCTTCGTAGCGTGCTACGTGCCAAATCATCAGCACTCAACCTGCCATGAAACAACTCAAACTCCAATAATCGCAGTCGGGAAGGGCGGTTTACCCCCGCTGAGATCCATAGGCGCCGCCGCTCGTTTTATTACATCTCGCTGATGATTTGTACGTCGCACTCTGATCCCGACGTTGAGTGTTGTGGATCTCAGATTATCTGCGTTGAGTTATTTCATTGAAGCTTGAGCCCTGATGATTTTGTGCGTCGCAGTCTGCAATGAGAATTGGTGATCTTCAGTAGGGGGAGGCCTGGCTCATTCGTAGTTAACGAGAGCCAAGCCAAATTACCAGAGTGATACTTCGAACTAGCCGTTTCCTTTCCCTTTACCTTTTCCGCCGCCACCCTGAGCAGCAGCTGGTGGTCCACCCTTCTTATGACCACCTTGCTTCTCAGATTTAACGGCTCCGTGTCCATGTCCGCCACCTTGCTGCGCGGCAGGAGCTGACTGTCTCATCGGTTGAGCCGACATGTTTGGTCTCTCCTGGTGCTTGTTCGGTCGGGCCGGTGAAGGATTTATTCGCCGCATCTCTGGCTGTGCCTTACGAACCGCTTTTCGCTCGGCGGCCGGATTCGCGACTCGCACACCTTCAGCTCCCCGCAACTGTCCTTTGTTGACGTGTTCAATTCTGGATTGCTCCGGGCGCACTTCTTCGCGCATCCTCGCATTCGAACTATTGCCGCGATTGAAACCTCGATTTTCGCGAACGTCAGACGGGACAATCTGAGCTGATTGTTTGTTCGGACGTTCGTCCTTCACCTTGAAGTGCTTCTGCTTCGCGCTATCGGGAACAGTTGCCACTCCAAACCGACGGTCAAAGTCCCTTCTGAACTGGCGTGGTACTACAGGCTCAGAACCAACGATTACCTGAGTTGCCATTAACTTCTTCGCGATTCCTGGCGGTAGATCCTTCTTTCCACGGTAACCCCAGGCTGAGTGGACCACCGCATTCCGCAACGGCGTGAGCAGTAGCGGATCGAGATACGCGCGAGTGCCGTCGAAGCGGCCATCCCAACGTCTGATTCTCCGATCGTCAAAGCCATTCACGAAAGAGTCGACCGGTAGCACGGCGACTGCGCCCGGCACTCCCAGGTTCACCACGTTCGGCTGCACCATATCCAGCCGTGTCATGTAATAAGGGTTCCAGTTCTGATCGTAGTAGCGATAAGCATACGGATCGCCGGGGGCCAGAGGTACCCAACCGATTTCGTTCTGGCCGGGGATAAACGCCACCATTGCAGGCGAATACATCGGCGTCGTGTTCACTCCATCAGGCACCCAATACCAACGGTCACCAACAAAGGCCCATCGTCCGTAGTGGTAGGGCGCGTAGCCCCAGGGCTCGGTCGACACCCAAGTTGGACCATACGGGTAATCGTTGATCCAGTAGCCTTGCTGGTATGGTGACCAACCATTGCTTACGCGTGGTGTCCAGGCGTAGCCATAGCCATTTACGTTTTGCCAGTTGCCGTAGTAATCGAGATCGTTCAGTCCAGGAATGTATGGACTGGCATATTGATAACTAATGTTTCGTCGATAGGGGTCGAAGTAATAGGGATTGTCGAGATACGTGTTGTAATCCGAATAACGTCCGTCGTAGTACTGCGGGTACTGGTATCGATAGTAATCGTCGACGTAATAGCCAGCCTGGCGTCCATCAATGCCCGAAAGCACGACGTCGGCCGCTGTCTGACCAATCAATGTCAGCATTTGGCCTTTACTAATCTGGCCGGTGCCGCCAAGGCCCACCACCTGCGCGAGGCCACTCAGCACGGAGACTATGACATTGCCGTTATCACCAATGCCGACGTCGTAGAGACCTGGCTGGTTAAAGTCTACAGCGCCGTAAGGTGTGGCAACTTCAAAAACCTGACTCGGCTCGAGATAACCAACATCAAACATTGCCGAGCCATCACGCAGGGCCAGTTGTGTGCGCTGGCGATCGAGTGACAGCACGTCTAACGATGTATTTGGCCGAAGTCGTGCGAAATTCCGGCCGCTGAAAGCCAGACTCGCCTGCGAATTGTCGTTTGTGTAAATGCGATCACCGACAGAGAACGGCGTATTCGCAGCTGCTTCGCTCCATTGTAATTCGGAACCGCTATTCGTAGGCACACTGGCGACTGCAACATCGCCATCGACTTTCTGAATTCGACCGGCAGTCAACACTGACTCAGCAGAAGCGGTTTGATTGCGCTTCATCCACAAACCCACACCAACGCCGGCAGCCACTGCAATGATGACCGCGATAATCGTAAGATGTGGCCAAACTTTTATCTCTCTCATGACAATCCCCTCCGCTCGATATTCACACCAGCACTCGTAAGTGCATCGGACATAACGAGACTTTGTATTTTTCGGGAATGATCAGAGCAAGGGTTATGCCCGTTATGCGCAAAAACCTTCGTGGTAGGTGTGTTCTGGGAAATGTTTGTTAATCAAAACAATGATCACAGAATCGCTAGATGATCGCAGCATTGAAACAAGATCTAAAAAGGTCTAACAAAAGATTAGTGGCCGATCTCGGCCATTAATCACACTATATCGTTCATAAAATCGTGCACGCTTTAGCTGGTCAGTGAAGCAGGCCCACAGATTACACAGATTATGTGATTGATGGTTGATGATTTTTGATTGCTGAACCCGAATGAGTTCCGGTCAGAGGGCAATCATCAATCTTCAATCACATAATCTGTGTAATCTCTGGACCTGCTTCGTCTCTAAACGGTGATGGTCGTTCCGTCAAACTTCGTCAGACTAAATCCGTTGAAGACTTCGTTGTAGCACGTCCGAGCCTCTCGAAGTATTCCAATCGCGATCTGTTCGCCCAGCTTGAGCGATTCAGTTCCATCTGATCGCCAGTGAACGCCGGCCGTATTTCTTCCCAGCGCTACGTTAGAAGCGATCTTGTTGAGTTCGCCACCCACCGTAAGACTACCAGCGTCAGGACCTGCGTAGGGCACTAGTGCTGTGCCGTCGTCTGTCGGTTGAACGGGATTAAGACCGATGCTGGCGAGCGTTGTGGTCTCGTCAAACCACGCCTTCAGAATCGTTACACAAGCTCCGGCGACGGTAGCGTGACCTGCACCGTAGGCAGGATGCGTCGGAGATCCTTCCGGAAACGCCATCGGTAAAAGCGCATTACCAGGAATAGGCATGTAGCCGCCAAGCCGCGTCGGACTCGAAAGCGAATTCAGAATCTCAGAATGAACAGGGTAACCAGCACCATGATAGAGCGTTCGATCGACACGTGCTGCGTGCACTTCCGGACGCAGACGACGATGTACGAACCACTTTTGATACCACACAGCTTTCAACGCTCGAGTTGACACTTCACAGAGCAGGGTGGCGATGTGTGGACCACCAAAGGTGCCGAATCCAATTTGCGTCGGATTTACATTGTAAGGATTTCCATTATCGAACGGTGCGCCGGCTCCGGCTAAAACGAGAAACGCCTGGAAGTAACCCTGAAACAAAACGTCGATGTGAACCCATTGACCTATATCGCGACCCATGCGCATGTAGCGCGGTGCCGGATCAAACACGTCGCTGCTGGCTGGGTCAAACCCGCGCTGGATTGCAAGCCAGTCAGAGAACGATGTCATGTAATTAATGCCCGGCATCGTCGTCGTAATCTTCTGTTCGACTTTATTAGCTCCGAAGTTGCACGGCTGATAGAAAAACTGAGAGATGTATGGTCCAGCATTATCGCCAGGCGTCAGACCTCGGAACAGAGTCGCTGTCGTAACTGCGCCTCCGGATTTCGATCCTTTGAAATCCGACCCAAAGAGCGTTAGGTCGTTTGCGGCTGCATTCGCAGCGGGGTGAACTGCGTACTGCGCATATGGCACGTCGCGAAGAATGGCCATCCAGTAGTTCTCGGCGATCTCAGCAGCTTGTTCACGACTGGCAAATGCTGGAGCTGGTGGCTGCACGAGTGCGTGCGCGTCAGCGCCTTCCATGTCAAACGCAAGTCCAGCTTGCGGATTTGTCAACTTGCGACCGCCACCCAAAGGAATCGCGTCGAAGTCCGCCGGGTTCCCGCTATTTACTGCTTTGAGGAAAGCGTTATAAGCGGTGATATCAACGGTGCCGTCATTGTTGTGGGGCAGTCCTTTTGAGTAACTGCCGAGTTTGTCTGGATAAAGGTTCTCATCATCGTTGGGAGGATGTTGCAGGTTAGGTGGGGTCGACTGTAAACCGTTCTGTGCAGCATCGCGCCGAATCTTGGCACAGTCGTTTGCTCTTTGATTTGAGTTCAACGGGGCGGCTTGAGCAGAGGAGCGTGCGGAATTGAGAAGAGGCTCAACTCCGACTACTCCGGCTGCCAAAGTTGCTGCGCCGGCGATCCCCACTTGGTTGAGAAACCTGCGTCGGGTCGGATGCAAAGGATCTTCGTTCATAAAAACCTCCGGGTTCTAAGGGTGTGTTCTGTTCAAATCGGATCTGATGGGAAATGCGATTCGAGCCATGGGCTCGAATAATGTCCAGGGAACAACTAGTCTCAGGTGAGTACCTGAAAGATTGATTTAGAATCGGTGAGTCGGGAACTTCCGCACGAGAAAGAGCGACAACCATCCGTAAAGTAGTCGCGTTCTTTACCCGATCACGTAAGAGCGCGGGTATTCATACCACAGGCTGGGGAGAGCCGTAAATGATCGGCGTGGTTACCTCGAGCCAGTGGCCCGAACGGAGGGAGGGCTAACAGTGTCGGACGCGGAACCCCTTACGGTCGGGCTACTGCCCCGCTCGTTTCTACTTCAAAACAAACGGCCTTCGCTTTATATCCTTCACGCAGGTGGTATCGAGGCTTTTGGTCGTTCCCTGGTCGATGAACTGAGCTATTAAATTCTGAACACACTGAATCCCTTCCAGTCCGCCGAAGCCGTGGCCTGCTTGAGGAACTACAACCTGCAAGCTGTTTGGTAAGAACCGCGCTGCGTTCTCAGCATTTGAAGGAGGCGTCACCGGATCCCATTGACCTGTCAGCATCAACACTGGAGCTGAGCTACGAGCGGCATAGTTCGCGTCTACTTTTGCACGCGGCCAAAGCTCGCAAGCTTCAAGTTGTTGTCGCACGCGATAGTCACCAAGAAGCGTATTGGCCGCCAACTTCTCTGCTTCGGCTCGTTTGAACCATGGTAGGTCTTCGGCACAGGTTACCGAGAGGTACATGCCGTTGCTGGCAGCGGCGACAAGGCTCATGCGAAAACGAAACGCGAATTGGGCAATTGGCGCAAAGTTTCCCGTTGCAGCTTGATGTATGACGAATGGAACCCTCGTAGCAGTGGCAGCGCTGTAAAGCATGTAACGAATTGCTTCAGCCGCGACGTCGCGCGAGAGTTTCATTTTAGTCATGCGCGGAGTGTTGGTTGATCCAGGCCCTTGCGGAATCGCGGTGTTGATCTCGACGTCTACAGGTCCCTGCAACAACCGCTCGAGTACGGTCTTCAAGTCGGCGCGTAAGTTTGGGAAAGCCGAATTGCACGCAGTGTCAGCAGCACATTCGTCAATCACTCCCTGAAGAGCGCGCTCACTCCGTCGCGCAAAATCGAACGGAACGTAATCGCCTGACGGCACCACTCCTTGCAACGTAATTGTGCGAACCGTTTTCGGATGACGCTTGAGATAAACGAGCGACGCACGAGTGCCATACGAACCACCGAAGATGTTTATCTGCTCGTAGCCAAGCGCGGCTCTGACTTCATCGAGATCATCCATGGCAATCGGCGTCGTGTAGAGGGTGAGGTCGGCTTTGCCTTCAAGTTCCTGGCGGCATTTCTTGACGTCGTTGAGGGGAAAGAAACCACCGAAAACGGTTTGGAGATCATTTTGATCGTAGAACGTGCAATCAAGTGGGTGAGATCCGCCAGTGCCGCGCTGGTCTACAAAGACAAGATCATGTTGCTCGCGAACCTTCGCAAATTGAGCTCCAACACCGGGTGCGTCTTCCGTAGCGGAAGAGCCCGGACCGCCGGGAATGTAAAAGAGTGGATCAGTCTTTCGATTTGTCCCCGTCGCAGGCACAACCACAATTTTGAGATTGATTTTTCGACCAGTTCGAGTGGCGCGATTCTCAAATACTTCGAGTGTTCCGCATTTAACCTTCTCTTTAATACCGGGGACATCACACGATTGGAGCTCAATGGCAGGTGCCTTGAGCATCTGGCTTAAGAGCGGCGCACTAAACAACGCGAAGGCAAGGAGGATTACGGCTATTCTCATGTTCTGGTCCTAGTTTGTGTGATACATGACGCGGCAGCCCGCTCATCGCGGCCTCCAACGGAATTTGTGATGTGAAACTATATAACGAAACGATTGTAGGCCACTATCATTAACACCCAGCTCCACGAGTAGGCGTAATGCCATCGCATCCAGATACGGGTTGGCGCGCGCGTTTAGCAAACGAGCGTGAGCCTCCGCCGCGAAAGGCGGTGCCATCCGACTTTATTCGAACGGAAGCCTTGCGGCCTGATCACCTATGCGACTAACATCCCGTCGCCGAATTCGCACGAGAGCTAGTTCTCTTCCATCGCTGAAGATGTCCATCTCAAACAGGACCCCGGAACGATGAAAACTCTTCTAATACTTTTATTGGGTCTAACAACAATCGTCCCCCAACAATTAAAGAAAGAAAAGCAGACGCTATTTGACTTCCGGACGTCAGACGTACGATCAAGGCCGAAAATCACGGCGGCCACTCAGCGTGCAGTGCTCACAAAGGTCTTCCGCAAATACTTGACGGATGGAAACAAGTGCAAGCACGGCGTTGATGTCGGGGATGGTGGCGATCTGCTGGCCGCCGCTCGTAATGCCGGGCAAATAGTCCCTTCGATTACGGATGTGGCAACGGGCAGCTTTACTGCGGCTGGACAAACACAAACCGTTTACGTGATCGAGGTTAGTGAATGCACCGCCTCACACGCCGATAACTTCGGGACTAAGCGAGTCGCTATCTTTTCGGGTCAACAACTGATCGCTGACTTCGATAATGACTTTAGGAACGGGATCGTGCTTAAGACCGATCTAAACAGCGACGGTATTAATGAATTGCTGATGACGACGGATGATATGAGCCAGGGAACGCTGACTGAAACCGCGGCGCTAGTGAGTTTCCAAAACGGGAGACTTAATGTGATTAAAGAGTTCGGAACGGTCGTGGAGGATTCATGCGCGTCCGGATTCCCGGGCAGCGCATCCAAGGCGTCAGTTATTTCAATCTCCGACGTTGTTCCTGGCCAGATGCCGAGGGTGATACAGGATAACTACCAGGCAAGTTGTGCCAACTCGAAACGTTGGAAGTTTCTTTCAAGTGGTCAAATGCCTTAAACGGCATCTGTTTGCGCAGTTACAAGTTGGTAATGGATGCCCGAATAGCAAGAGTCACGCGATAGGTTATTCGTTGGAGAGGCCGCCCTATCGCTCGTCAGGCGGGAAGAAAGTACTTGAACAAGGAAAGCTAATTAAGTTACTTTCAAAAGGACGCAGCGATAGCGCGGGCAACTTCTTGCCGCCCTTTCAATGTAATCACTCCGCACGCTGTCTTCAGGCCATGGTGACTACCGGGTCCGACTTCTGCTGAACCTACCAGACATTAATCCCTTGCATCCGGTTAACCCCGTCGTCAATCTGTCATCAATACTCCAATGAGGATGAGCTTCGATCTGAAATCTCAGAAGACTCTTTTACTGTTTGTTTTACTCGCAACCGCTCTCATATACGTGAGCAGTCTCAGATACGAATTCACTTACGACGACAACAGTCAGATTGTGCTCAATCCGGCAATCACCAGCGCGGCTCACATCCCCGAATACTTTACGAAGCATGTCTGGGAAACCATCGACCCAGGCGCCGCTCCTCTCTACTATCGCCCGGTCTTCCTACTCTGGTTACTTCTTAACTACAAACTATTCGGCCTCTCACCAGCCGGATGGCACGCAACTAACCTCATCGTTCATCTATTAGCCACATGGCTGGTTTTTGTATTGGCTCGGCGGTTAACGTCAGATCACTTGATCGCCACAATCGCTGCATTCTTGTTTGGTATTCATCCGGTCCACGTCGAGTCGGTCGCTTGGATCAGTGGCGTTACAGATCCACTTATGACCGTCTTCTTTGTTGCCGCTATTGTTCTGTACCTCGACACCAATTCAGCGAATGAAGTTACGCCGGAACGCTCGGAGGAGAATGGACCAAGATTCTTTAACCAGTCATTAGTTCTATCGTTGTTGTTCTATTCGCTCGCTATTCTTACGAAAGAAACCGCGGTTGTTTTCTTGCCCATGCTTATTTGTTACGAGCTGCTCTTGGGGAAACAAAGGTCGCAGTCAAGCACTCGAACAAGATTGATATCAATGTTCCTCACAATGCTTCCGTATCTGATAGTGACAGTTGTCTATCTCTTTGTGCGATTTCGGGTCCTTGGTGCGCTCGGACACCAACTTACTCAATTACCGGCAACAACGATCGCATCGACTATTCCATCCGTGCTCTGGTTTTATCTCAATCATCTTATTTGGCCGCGCCCTCTTAGCGCGTTCTACGACAACACGTACGTTTCAGGTGGCTGGCTGCTTTGGGGACCTCTAATCGGGCTGATAGTGGTAGCCAGTATGTTTGTGCTTCTCGGGAGGCGCTCGAAGCAGATCATGTTCCTGGGATGTTGGATGGTCGTTCCGATTCTGCCTTCGCTGAACCTCTCATTGTTTAAGTTCGGTGAGATAGTGCACGACCGATATCTCTATTTACCGTCTGTTGGTTTTTGCATCGTATTATCAGCGGTGTTCTTTCACGTCATCAGAACTTATTCCAAATACAAGCACCTGGCCGTGGTCATTTTGCTCGTCATCGGTTCAGGCTGGGCATTGGAAACCGTGATCCAGCTTCCAATGTGGAAAAACGATCTCGCGCTGTACACGCACGGAGCTGCTGTTGCTCCTCAGAACAATCTCGCTATCAACAATCTTGCTGCGACGTTGAAGTCTTTGGGTGATGTAGATCGGGCCATAACTTTATCGCGCCAGGTGTTGGATCGAGATCCTAACAACTGGCGAAGCCTTTATAACCTCGGACACTCCTACTACACGATTGGGGACTTTGCGGAAGCAACTAAATACCTGGGCCAGGCCATTTCACTCAATCCAAGCGCTCCGGATCAGTATCTCTTTTATGGTCTGGCAGCGATGCGCAAAGGTCAGATAACCGATGCGGAAGCGGCGCTACGTACTGCTGTGAGACTTCGCCCTGCTAACGCGCGATACCGCTTTGCGCTGGGTGTGTTGCTCAAGCAAAAGGGCGACCTGCCGGATGCGACTGTTGAATTGGCCAAATCGATTGAACTCGATCGGTCCATCGAGGCGAACGCACGGCTATTGTTGGCAGAGATCGAATCGCAGGGAAAGCGCTCCAATTAGGCGAGAGTGCGGTCTTCGAAGGTGGGGTATCATTGAAACTGCGGAAGCGTATGTTGGGCAAGCTTCGGTAATGAGAAGGAGTGGTGGCCTCACTCTTGAAAAAGCGGAGCGAGCAGAGGGGCGGCTTTAAGTGCCGCCCTTACGTAAGTTGGTCGACAACTAAGCGCCGTGCGCTTTAGCAAGTCGCTTGTCCATTTCTTCTGGTGTGACATCTTCTTTGTGAGTCGCCACTGTCCAGATGTGACCAAAGGGATCTTTCAGCGTGCCCGAGCGATCTCCGTAGAACTGATCCTGCAAGGGCTTTAGCTCGACCGCACCTGAAGCAATCGCTTGCTTGTAGGTGGTGTCCACATCTTCAACGTAGATCATCAGGCTCACCGGCGTCCCCCCGAACGCTTGAGGCCCGCTATATCCCATTTCTGGATTTTCGTCGGCCAGCATTACTGGTGAATCGCCGATTTTTATCTCGGCATGCCCGATCTTCCCCCCATGATCCATGCGAAACAGTTCAGTCGCGCCGAATGCCTTCTTATAAAAGTCGATGGCACTCGCAGCACCGTTGATTACTAAGTAGGGCGTCACCGAATGATACCCCTCCGGAATTGGCTTTACATCTGCCATATCGTCCTCCTTTGCTGTGTTGGATGGAGGCAAGATTATCACAGCGCGTAAACATTGCCGATTGCCGCGTGTTGGATAAACTTCAGTTTGTTGCCGAGATACCAAAGCGTCTACTTTCGATGGAACTTGAGTCTTGCCGAACGCCGACGACAAACTATGAAGTTTATCGAACACAAACATTGGGTATGGAGTAGTGGTAAAGTTTCAAATCTCCGCGCAACCTCTGCGTGCTCTGCGTAGGCGTGCCGTTTCTTTTTCACTGATCCTCAATTAGAATCGACAGGCCGCGTTGCTCGTTCCGTTATCTTTACCCGAATCCCAAGGACTTACATGCGAAAACTAATCCTTCTACTTGCTCTTTATCTCTTTGCTTTTCTGTCTCCTTCAAACGTGCTCGCTCAGAACTGGGACCAGTTCCGAGGTCCGAACGGAAGCGGCGTGTCCGGTACAGTCGGCTTGCCCTCGGAATTTGGACCTAAGAAAAATGTCGTTTGGAGAACTGACCTGCCGCCCGGGCACTCTTCTCCAGTACTGACCCGCGATCGAATCTTCGTAACCGCACACAGTAAAGATCAAAACCACAAATTGTTTGTGATCGCTCTCGAACGTAAAAGCGGGAAGATAGTTTGGCAGCGTGAGGTGCCGAAATCGCGAGAAGGTCGGCTCCAAAACGTCAATGGACCAGCGTCGCCGAGTCCGGTTACCGATGGTACCAACGTTTATGCTTTCTTTCAGGAGTTTGGACTCGTTTCCTTCGATAGCGCAGGCAAACAACGATGGAGTGTGCCGCTTGGACCGTTCAATATGTTCTACGGCTTTGGAGCCTCACCGATTCTTGCAGACGACAAGGTTATTCTGCCGGTGGACCAGGATAACCCAAGCTCTTACTTGATCGCCGTAGACAAGAACACCGGTAAAGTTCGTTGGAAAGTTGATCGACCGGTGGTCATTTCCGGTTATTCGACACCGATCGTTTATCAACCTAAACAAGGTGCGAAGCAGATCATCGTTCCGGAATCGTTTCAGCTCTCGGCGTATTCAGTCGCAGATGGCAAACGCGTTTGGTGGGTGCGTGGGCTCGCGTGTGAGATGAAGTCGATTGCCAGCCATGATTCTGAGTATCTCTACATCAATGGATGGGGATTCCCACAGAACCAACCGGGCCAACAGGTCGCCACGATCTCCTGGGACGAAGCGCTGCCGAAATACGACAAGGATAGTGATCATCAGATCTCAAAGTCGGAGTTACCCACAGGTCAGGGACGCGCTCCGATGGAGCGGATGCTCGGCGCAGCTTTCGAAGCGTTTGACATGAATCGCGATGAGAAACTGAACGATAAAGACTGGGAAGTGTTTCGCGCGATGATGGCGTCAGAGAATGGCCTGCTTGCGATCAAGATGGGCGGCGAGGGAGATCAAACTGCAAACGCGATTCGTTGGCGCTATCAAAAACCAGTTCCGCAGGTACCATCCACGCTGCTCTACAAAGGTGTGCTCTACATGATCAACGACAGCGGAATTCTGATTTCATTTGATCCCGCCACGGGAAATGTAATCAAGCAAGGCCGGCTTCACGGTGCGATCGACAAGTACTTCGCTTCACCCGTTGCTGCTGACGACAAGGTCTATTTGATCGGGCAAGGAGGACAAGTGTCAGTATTAAAGGCGATGGGCGAATGGGAAGTGCTGGGTGTGAATGAAATGGACGACGAAGTGTTCGCCACACCGGCGATTGCTGATGGACGGATCTATATAAGGACACGCAGTGCGTTGTATGCGTTCGGGAAATAAGGCGAATCGTTTCCCTATCAGATCCACGGCTCTTTGTGAGTGAGCTAGTTCGATACGGCTTTGCCGCTCGCTGTGAGGCGACGGCTCTGCCTCGCCGGTGCTACTCCGATTTCTTGGGCTATGCCCATGGTCGCGCTTTGCGCTTTCCCTGATGGATTCGATTCGATGCTGAAGGGCATAGCCCGAAACCAGGGGCTTAGCCCAACGAACAAAACGACACGTTACGGCGAGGCAGAGCCATCGCCTCACAGCGGACGGCAAAGCCGATTCTGAAACAGGCTGTGGTCTATGTCGGGATGAACTGTTGTTCGTACTTGCCAGCCCTCTTTTGCAATCTCTGAAGTGCCTTCTCCGATAAGGAGTTTCATATGAGAACTAAGCGCCACCTGCTCGGAACGTTAATCGTTCTGTTGCTTATTACGTTCGTTCCACGAGAAGCAAAAGCACAAGGCACGGCCTCCGACTACGAGCGCGCCGCCGCGTTGAAGACCCGATACGAAGCCGCTGCGATCGATATCGTTCTCGGCGCGACATGGATCGGCAACACGAACCGCATCTTCTATCGCAAGCTGTCGCGCGGAGCCACCGAATACATCATCGTCGACGCGCAAACCCTTCAGAAACGACCCGCATTCGATCATGAGAAGATAGCGGCATCACTCTCGAAGTTAACCGGAACAAATTACAAACCTCAGCAGCTTCAATTGAACGGTTTGCGATTCGACGACGCCGTTGCGACTTTTAACGCCGCAATCGATAACGTTGCTGTTCGCTGTACGATCAGCGACTCTGCTTGCGTAAAAGTCGAGATGCCGGGACGCCCTGGTGGTCCAAGGCCTCAGGGACCTGTTGCTTCGCCCGATAAAAAGTGGGAAGCCGTCGTAAACAACTACAACATCGCGGTCCGCGCAGTCGGATCGCGCGATCTCATCTTTCTCAGCACTGACGGTTCTGAAGGGAACTATTACGAGCCGCAGTCGATCGCATGGTCGCCTGATTCCACAAAACTCGCCGCCTATCGAGTTAAGCCGGGATATCGACGTGAAGTGCATTACGTCGAGTCGTCACCTGAAGATCAATTGCAGCCAAAACACTCTTCGATCATCTATGCCAAACCCGGTGATGTCCTCGAACTCGAGCAACCAGTATTGTTCGACGTAATCAACAAGCGTCAGACGGTTATCGACAATAAGCTCTTCCCGAATCCATACGAGATCTCAAATCCAGTTTGGTGGAAAGACAGTCGCGGTTTCACGTTTGAATACAATCAACGTGGCCATCAGGTCTATCGCGTGATCGAAGTCGAGGCCGCAACCGGAACTGCGCGTGCGCTCATTTCCGATGAACCCAAAACCTTCTTCAGCTACAGGGTTGCGAATGGCGGTCTCGCCGATTCAGGTAAGCGATATCGCTACGACGTCGACGACGGAAAAGAGATCATCTGGATGTCGGAGCGCGATGGTTGGGCCCACTTGTATCTCTACGACGGCTCAACGGGCCAGGTGAAGAAGCAGATCACCACCGGCAACTGGCTGGTTCGAGGAGTTCAACGTGTTGATGCGGCAAAGCGACAGATCTGGTTTAACGCTGGCGGAATGTATCCGGGAAAAGATCCGTACTTTTCCTACTATTACCGCATTAACTTCGATGGAACCGATCTCACGAAGTTAACTCCGGACGATGCGAATCATAACGTCGGTTATTCATCCGACGGCCAGTTTTTCTTCGATAACTATTCGCGACTCGATCTTCCACCGGTACTCGAACTCAGACGCGTCTCAGATAATTCGCTGTTAACGACGCTCGAACGTGGAAACGCGAGCGAGTTGGCAAAGACCGGCTGGCAGCCACCGGAAGTTTTCACCTCCATTGGCCGCGATGGTAAGACTGACATCTGGGGTATCATCATTCGTCCAACGAATTTCGATCCGAGAAAGAAGTATCCGGTGATCGAGAACATCTACGCTGGCCCGCAAGGTTCATTCGTACCCAAGTCGTTTCTCACTTACTCGTCGATGATGGCCCAGGCCGAGATCGGATTCATCGTCGTGCAGATCGACGGTATGGGAACAGCAAACCGCTCGAAGGCATTCCACGATGTCGCGTGGAAGAATCTCGGCGATGCTGGTTTCCCGGATCGTATCTTGTGGCACAAGGCAGTGGCAGCGAAGTATCCGTGGTACGACATCACGCGCGTCGGTCTGTACGGAGGTTCGGCAGGCGGGCAAAACTCGCTAGGCGGCTTGTTGTTCCATCCGGAATTTTACAAGGCGGCGGTGTCGTATGCCGGCTGTCATGACAATCGCATGGATAAGATTTGGTGGAATGAACAGTGGATGGGCTGGCCGATCGGTCCGCAGTATTCAGCTTCATCAAACGTCGACAATGCTTATCGACTTCAGGGAAACGTGCTGCTGATTGTCGGCGAGATGGACACGAATGTGGATCCATCCTCGACGATGCAGGTAGTGAAGCAACTGATCAAACACAACAAAGAATTCGATTTACTCGTTGTGCCGGGCGCGAATCACGGAGCGGCGCGAGGCGATCAATACGCCGTCTACGGCGATCACAAACGCTATGATTTCTTCGTCAGACACTTGCTTGGTGTGAATCCACCACTGTGGAATCAAAAGACGGAGAGTTCGTCAGTGACTTCGGCGAGATGAAGAATATCCACAGATTACACATATTACACAGATTTAGAATTAGATAGTGGAGTTGAATTAACTGGTTTTTCTCAGCGTTCCTGTTTAGTTCATAATCCGTGTAATCTGTGTAATCTGTGGATATTCTTATGCAGCTTCCAGTAAATCCACCCATCTTGCCGATGCTGGCGAAACGTGTAAGCGAGTTACCGGAGAGCGGAGACTGGATCTTCGAACCGAAGTGGGATGGTTTTCGCGCGCTGGTGTTTCGCGATCGCGACGAAGTTTTCATTCAGAGCCGCGATGAGAAACCGCTGAATCGGTACTTCCCGGAATTGGTCGAGCCGCTCAAAAAGCAATTACCAAAACAATGCGTACTCGATGGCGAGGTGGTGCTTGCGAGAGACGGAGCGCTCGACTTCGACGCCCTCCAACTACGGCTTCATCCGGCTGCGTCGCGGGTCAAGATGCTGTCTGAGCAAATGCCCGCTTCGGTCGTCTTCTTTGATCTACTGGCTGAAGGAAAGAAAGATCTCCGGAACACGAGCTTTGAGCAACGGCGGCGCAAACTCGAGTCGATGTTGTCGTCTGCTGAGTCGCCAGTTCATCTGACGCCGGCGACGAGCGATATGAAGATCGCTCGCGATTGGTTTCGACGTTTTGAAGGAGCCGGTCTTGATGGCGTCGTGGCCAAGCCTACGTCAGGCGTGTACGAATCAAACAAGCGTGTGATGTTGAAGGTGAAACACGAACGCGAGTGTGATTGTGTGGTAGCTGGTTTTCGTTGGCATAAGAAGGGCGAGCGAACTGCGTTAGGTTCACTGTTGCTGGGTTTGTATGACAACGGCGAACTGCACCACGTCGGCGTATGTGCAAGTTTCACAGATAAGAGACGGCAGGAGCTGGTCGAGTTTCTGGAGCCATATAGAAAAGACGCATTGAAGAATCATCCGTGGAAAGAGTGGGCCACATCTGAGCTCGAAGCGGATCGACGTATTCCTGGCGGGCAAAGTCGCTGGAGTCAGGGGAAGGACATGTCGTGGGAGCCGGTCCGACCAGAACTGGTTGTTGAAGTTGCTTACGATCATATGCAGGGAAGTCGTTTCAGACACACGGCGCAGTTTCGTCGGTGGCGAACTGATAAAAAGCCTAAGGACTGTACGTTCGATCAATTAGAGGTCGTGCCGCCGCAGGAACTGTCGGAGATATTCGGCTGATTTAGATTGGCAGTCGCAATCATGTGGCAAACAGTCAGTACCGAAACGCGGTA
This sequence comes from Pyrinomonadaceae bacterium, assembly GCA_035457565.1. Classification (GTDB taxonomy): domain Bacteria; phylum Acidobacteriota; class Blastocatellia; order Pyrinomonadales; family Pyrinomonadaceae; genus PSRF01. The sequence goes on from DATIBJ010000037.1 coordinate 25,147, forward strand.
GCGTCGGGTCCGGGTTGAATGGTTGCTCTTGCTTACAAACCGCAAGCCGACGCTACCGCGTTTCGGTACTGACTGTTTGCCACGTGATTGAGCGTGTGCCAAAGAAAGGACCATTACCGAGAAAAACTCCATGGATAAGTCATTCCCAACGATCCACCAAACTCGTCTTTGCCTGTTCCTGACATCCGCTCTCCGTCAGAAGAGATCTTTCCTGTATCCTCGCCCAAGTTCCAGCCTTCGCCGCTAAGTACCTTCGTCTGCTTCATCGTTAAATTAGCACCCTGAATAGTGCCTTCGAAGGCCACTCGTATTGAGCCCTGTTCGAGAACCCCGTCAAATGTTCTTCCGTCATGATTCTTGATGACGAGTGTCGCCTTATTTCCCATCGGACCGTAGGTTCCGGTCCAAGTCCCACGAAGATCAGTTGTCACCGCAGTTGTAGAAGAAGTTGCGTCTGAGTTTGGGGCGGCGCTCGGTGCGTCTGAATTGATCGCCGGTGCTGTTTGCGATGCCTGTGAGTGAGTATTCCGAATGGAATCGTCTCGATTTGCCAGTCGATCTATTCCAAACTTAATTCCAATTCCGATGCCAACAAGTAACACCGCGATTAATGAAACCCCAGCGCCCACCATGATCCATTTTGTCAGTTGCGATTTGGACTTCTGTGGCAAAACAGGAGCGGGCGGCTGACCAGCAGCGTGTTCCGGCGTGATGTCCATGTGCTGACCTGCAGCGAGAGCTCTTTGCAACTCCCGGCTGAGGACAATCGCATCGGCTGGTCTTTGGTCGCGCGACTTAGCAAGGCAACGGAAGCAAACCGCAGATAACGCGGTCGGAAGGCGTAGCGAAGCGTCTAAGGTTGGGGGTGCCTCGTTGAGATGTTTTGTTATCAAGCCCGTGAAATTGTTTGCGCGAAACGGCGGAGCGCCGGACAGCATCTCGTACAGCATCGCGCCAAGACTATAGACATCTGTGCGCGCATCGAGTTCTTCGCCGCGACATTGCTCCGGCGACATGTAATAGACCGTTCCCATTAAAGTGCCAGTCTGCGTGAGAGGTGAGGCCTCGTCGCGTACCTTCGCTAAACCAAAGTCAACGACTTTAGCGGTCTCATCTTCGCCCTCATGAGCAGGAGGCGAGACGATGACGTTGTCGGGTTTCAGATCGCGATGTAGCAAACCCTGGCGATGAGCCACGCCCACTCCGGCGCAAATATCTAGCATGAGTTTGACGGCACGCAGTGGCGCAAGACGTCCTTCGCGTTCCAGTACATGGCGAAGCGATTCACCTTTCACGAGCTCCATGACGATGTACGCTTCGCTGCGCTCGCGGGCACTGCTTTGATCGTTGAAGTCGTGAATGCTGACTACATTTGGGTGACGGATTAATGCAGCAGAACGGGCTTCGCGTCGGAATCGTTCGATTGCCTGTTTGTCTCGAGTGACGTCGTGACTAAGAAGCTTGACTGCAACTTCATCACCGATGTGTAGCCGCCGCGCGCGATAAACTGCGCCCATACCGCCCTCGCCGAGCCGTTCGACCAATTCATATTTGGAGTCGAGAACTATTCCAACGCGTGGATCCGATTGAGGCGCTAGATCGCGACTTATGATGTTGGCGTTCGTTTCTGGTGAGTTTTTGATTGTGGTGCGAAGGTTTATTTCTCCAGTTGCCATTCCACAATTGCTGCAGAACTGCGCTTCATCGGGTAGAGGTTGATGGCAACTCGTGCAATTCATGAGAGGATCACCTTACGAAACAAAGGCGAATCATTGGTCAATTATCATTTGACAGTTATCAATTATCAATTTGGTTTTGGGCTTCTGCTATTGGATCTTGGGTCGTAGCCTAATTGGTCGTTGCGTCTCATCAGCTAAGTTCAAGACCAACACCAAAGGCCGACCACCCAAAAACCAATTGATAATTGATAACTGTCAAATGATAACTGACCAATGGTTTCTGCTGACGAGACCAATTATCAACCTTTTTTCGCGCGCCATTCTCTCCACTCTCGCGTTGGATCATCGTCAGGATCGGGTTTCACTTGTTTTGGTCTTATAGCCTCTGGCACGTTCCTTAGATTAACTCTGATGCGCGTCCAGGTTGAGGATCTGCCACGCATCGAATCGACGAGGATATCCTCCGGCGCCAGCAGCTTAGCCACCTTCTTGTGCTTCTTCTTCCATCTTTCCAGACCCGCAAGCGCTGCCTTCTTGTCAGGAGAATTCGCAATCACTAACAGCGGCATGCGAGAACGCTTGCTCGCCGTCTTCTTGGCCGCCGAACGCGCACGCGAAGGAGCGACTCGTGTCGCTTCACCTTCCATCTTTCGAAAGTGCGGTGGCCAGGGAGCGTCTGACAGTCCTTCCGCTTCATCTCGCTCTGCCAACTCAAGCAGCGGCTCAAGTGAATCTGCCACCTCATCCATTTGCTCGTGAGGATCACCAAGTTTTGCGAACCGCTTCGGCACTGTCAGCACATTGAAGTCCGCCGGCTCACAATCCGGGACTTCGTTCCAATGTAGAGGCGTAGACACGCGTGCATCCGGCAGCGGCCGCACGGAATATGCTGAACATGTCGTGCGGTCCTTCGCATTTTGGTTGTAATCGAGAAACACGCCGTGTCGTTCCTCTTTCCACCACTTTGATGTCGCCAGCTTCGGAACACGGCGCTCGATTGCACGCGATAATGCCAGCGCTGCACGCCGCACCTCAACAAACGTCCACCGCTGTTGAATCCGTACATTGACGTGCATACCACGTGACCCACTGGTCTTGGGCCAGGCGTGCAACCCCATTTCATCCAGTAGCGCTTTTACTTCAAGCGCGACTCGCCGCACGTCATCCCATTCAACTCCGGGAACAGGATCGAGATCCACGCGCAATTCATCCGGATGTTGCAGGTCGCCGGCTCGCACCGGATGAGGATGCAGTTCGATGCAACCAAGATTGACGATCCAAGCCAACCCGGCGGCGTTATTGACCACGATCTCTTCTGCTTTGCGACCAGAAGGGAAGGAAAGCGTGACTGTTCGAAGAAATTCGGGAACATTTGTCGGCGCACGTTTTTGATAAAAGGCTTGACCTTCCGCACCGTCGACGAAGCGTTTGAGCACGATCGGACGATCACGTATTCCGTTGAGTGCGCCCTCAGCTACCGAAAGGTAATACTGCACAAGTTCAAACTTCGTCAGTTTTGTCTGCGCTGAGAAGTAGGGCTTATCGGGATGAGTGATCTTGACCTCATGACCGTTGATATTTAAAACCTCTGCTGTGTCGTCCGCTGTGTCTTTTGGCACAGAGGAAGGCTAGCACGATGCGTGGTCAGTTCAGAACAGGAGCAGAGGAGTGTTGATTGATGATTGTTGATTGAAGATTGAATGTAGCGACGTGCCACGCAATCAAAAATCAGAAATCTTCAATCATCAATCTTCCGCCTTTGCTCCTCCTGTTCTGAAAAGTGTTTGATTCGAACGGGACCTACACAACATACTGTAAACATGGAGAACTTGATTGCCGGCATATTCGGCTTGGTACTCGGCCTCGCAGGAATTTGGGTCGGTATCAAGGGTCTGAAGAACCGCGCGCTCGCTGATCGCTGGCACTCGACCAAAGGACGAGTCATCGAAAGAGGTATCTATCAACCCGATCAACCGATGCTGAGTGCGCCGGCGTTCAGATATGCGCCGTTGATTAGATATCGCTATGAGGTTGGTGGAAAAGAATTCGTGAGTCACTGGATCCTGCCGCGCCACATTCAATTACCGCGTCACAACACTAAGAAGTGGGCACAAAAGCAAGCCGATTCATTTCCAGATGAGCTCTTAGTGCGTTACAACCCGGCCGAACCCGCAGACTCATACCTCACAAACGCGTCAAGAACCGCGCTTTTCGTGGTCCTCGGCGCGTCCACAGTCGCTCTACTCGTGGGCGTCCTCTTCCTGTTAAAAAAATTCACCGCCGGTTGAAACGTTTTCCCGCCTATTTACATTAGCCAATGAGAAGTAGTCGATCTTCCCCGCACCGGGGTTTTTATGCATAAAGTTATTGACGCTACTGGGAAAGTAGGTTATCTATGTCGCGCCTTACTACTCGCAATACCCAGTAACCGAAGACCTACCCGGTCGTCAACCTTTTCAACTTCGTATCCAGAGGATCCCCCGATGAAACGTATACGTAGTGTCCACCACGCTGCGCTCCGCGATTTCAAAGATAAAACAATCAAGACCGCGGCTTCGCTTCTAACAGTCTGTCTTTTGGCTAGCAGCTTTCCGATGCGCGTTGCTCTCGGACAAACGAGAAAGCCAAAGCCAAAACCGACGCCGAAGATTGGGAAGATCTTTATTGTCAGTCCGAAGACTCGACCACTCGCAGTGCAGGGAGGGTCAATTCCACTTAGATACAACGTTAACGATCCGGATATAACGTCAATAAAGATCAAAGTCGGTAACGACAATGGTGATTCCGACAGCGGAACTGCCGGCCTATCGAATGCACTCGTGTATCTCTTTGAAGGAACGAACACGATTGAGCTTCTTGGATTCAAAGGTAGTACGTTAGACCCAGAGGCTAAAGAAATCCTCACAGCAGAATGTCTTTCGCAGTGTATTTCGAATGTCAGACCTCCAGGCGGGATGGTGCAGTCGTTGACCGGTGGTACGCCGCCCGCGCAGGGACAGATGGCGCCTGCTCCAGTTGCAGCCAAGAACATTGGTCTCCTACTTCCCGGGGACGGAACCGTAACTGACGCGGCTACCTTCGAGCCGATAATCATCGTTCAAGAGAAGAGCGGCATTACTAGATTGATCATCGACGTATCCCAGAACAACGATCTCATCGACTCGAAGAATGAAACAAAGATCAAATATCAAGATGGGATAGCGCTACTGAGGCCTAAGTTGAAGATTAAGGGCGGCGTCAATGACATCCATGTATTTGACCCGCTCCACTCTGGTCAACAGTTTGAGAGTAATGCGCAACTGAAATGCGAAGGTTCCAAATGCGGTACATCTGACGGTAGTGTAGCTGTTGTCACACCGACGGAGGGGCCCAGTCCCGCAGCGAGTCCTGCTTCGAGTCCGAGCACGCAAGGTGGACAATCGAACGCTGCTAATCCTCAAAAAGGAAGTATCCACGTTACGACTCCTACAGGCGAAGTAAAATATGTTGATGACACATCAATCCCACTAAGGTTGACTGTCGATCCCAAACCCGACCCAAAGAACAACGTCAAATCGATCTTCGTAACGGTTACAACTGACAAAGCACCTGTCGTACAACCAGGTGGCGCGAAAGACGTAACCTATCCCACAGACGATCCAAAGAAGGCGGCCGAACTAACAACAAACGTAAAGGTCGACAAAGGACCAAACAAGATTCTCGTGTACGACCCTACCCGACCAGACGACGAACGCCATTCCATCACGCTTAATTGCGATGGGAAAAAATGTGAAGTACCGGCGGTAACCGCGGAGAAACCAAAGATCAAAGTTGAGAAACCAAAGAAAGGATCTAAAGAAGCGGAGGTGGTCGATACAGGTCGTGTGGATTCATATCTCACTATCGCAAAGGACAGCAAAATAGAGAACCTTCAGTACACGGTTTACAACGGAGAGACTGTCCACACGAGTGAAAAATTCCCAGTCCCGGCAGCAGACGGCACAGATCCAATTCCGATGCGAATTCCGGTGGCTATTTTGAAAGGTAGCAATACCATTCGCTTTTTCGATGCGGCCAATCCGGGCAGTAACGAGGATACAGCGTCTACCGTAGTGATTTGTACCGGCGCGCTTTGTCCGACCGATTACCTGATTGCTGAGTATCCAAGCAGCGGCCAAAACAGTCGCGTCATTGTTGGACTTGAACAGGCGGGTGGCAGTTCAGCAGACAGTAAGACAAGTCCCGTTTTGGATCTCTTCTTCATGACACCTTTTATTTTCAATCGAGGGAAGAAGTGCGGCGATGAGCCGGCTGCCAATGCGTCCTACGAAGAGCGAAAGAAATATAGTGATTGTCGTGAAGAGAATGTCGAACGGAAGTTGTTACCGAGGTTTGGTTTCTGGGGTGACATTCGCTTAGCCGCAACTCCGGAACAGATTGCCGCCGCGCAGGTGTTTCCCACGAATCTCGTTAATCAGGTCACCACACCGGGGAACTCGGTGAATTTGGTCCAGAGTTTTGATTTCATGGCCGGGCTCGAAGGCCGCGTTATTACTGCTAACGGCAATTTTCTGAGTCTTATTCCAGGTATTCGTCAGAGGACCAGCCTGTACCTTGCTTTTGGTGGCGGCGCAATCAGTCCATTGAATGCGTCAAGACAAACTGCTCAGATTTTTAAAATACCGGTGGTTGGCGATCCGCAACGGGACGAGTTTATTGAGCGGTTCGGTGAACCACCCGCGACGACACCGGCAAAGGAATTTGTTGGAATAGTTCCCTTGGATCGCGATCGGTTCTTCCGTCAGTGGTATTTCGGCGTTCGCTTGAAAACACTCTATTGCGCGGACGAAGACTGTAAGGGATATAAGAACAGCTTCCCTTCGATCGTCGATTTCATGATCGGACAAAATGAAGCTGTTACAGGCGGCAGCCGAAAAGCCGGCGGGACACCGGATCCCAAAAACCCTGACAAGTTAATTGGTCAAAAGAATTCATACGTGCTGCGTATTGACGGCTTCTACCCGCTGCCAATTAGAAAGGCAAGTTTCCTATTCTTGTATGGTACGGCTCTGATGAAGATCGGGGGCGGTGGGGCGAAGATTACAACTCCGCTTTTCCTCGATAATCCTGGAACTACTATCGAACTCTCTGACACGAGGGTCTACATCCCACCGCTCAACCTGCTCAAACTACAACAACCCGATCGCGACTATTACAAACTTGGCGTCGGCATCAACCTAACGGACCTGTTTAATCGAAACAAACCTCAGCCACAATGAAACCTAAAACGAGAACCGCGAACGCTGCGGTCGCACTTACGCTCGCGGTTCTCGTTCTAACTGCTTCTTGCTTTCCAACTTTCAACCTTCGCGCTGGGCAGTCTCCTCAAAAGTCGACTAAAGAAAACGACTGTAAACCAGTCGCAAATCGTGTCTGCAAACTTGCCGTCCAAATTACCACGCTCAATGGACGTGGCGCGGGAACGGACAACGCTGTCTACTTCGACATTGGCCCACTCTTATGGCGCCTTAATAATCCCGGGCACAATGATTTTGAGAGCGGACATACAGACGAATTCGATTTGAACCTGCAAGGTTCATCCAGGAGCGTAGCCCATCTTAACAATCGGGCTACTGCACCCCGCATCACCACCTAAAACCCACACTCGCTGAAAACTGAAACTCGTGTATTGTTCCACCGGGCACTCTAATGGGCACGAGCGAAAATGTATTGGTCGCAGGATCAAACCGCAGGTCGTTTCGCGTTCGTTCTCTGATGTTAATGATTGTGTCACCCGCATCGAATCGCGTGACGATGTGTCGCGATGGATAGAACTCCAGCACACCGCCAACATCTGTAGCGAAGTTTGTTAGGGGCTTGACCTGAAACGTGAAAGGGAAGGCTGACTGAGAACCGTTGGGAACAATATCGAACTGACCTTTACTGAAGTTCACGAAGCCGGGTCGCACCTTTGCGAATATGCCCCACTTCTCAAAGCGCTTGCCGACTTTCAACCCTCCTACGACTTCGGTAATACGCCCGTTGTTACGACAATCAAAACAACTGCGCGGAAAGAAATATCCCGCGCCTTCGAACGCGATATTTCTATTCAGGTTAAAAGTGAAGCGTCCGCCTAATCCGAGCTCGGCGCGGAACACTGTATTGAAGTCTTCGCGAGTAATAGTGCTGAACTCTCCGGCGACTTCATACCTTGGTGGATCGTCCGATTGAGCGCTTGCGGTCCCCGCGCAGGTTAAGAGAATCGTCGTTGTGAGCAAGGCAAAAGGTAAAAGCACTTTAAGCATTTTTCTCCTCCTTCATCGTTCGTTAGACACACGACCGGCTATCTCACCGGCCTCGAGTGGTGAGCGATCGGTAATAGGTGTTAAGGGAGATCTCTAGTGGCTAGACAAGACTAAGGACTTTTCGGGATGAGGTGTTCGATACTGTCGGCGCCACCAACCATAACGCGCTTGGGAATTTCCAGAGCACCTCCTTTTGAAGGATCCGGCGGGTTGGGTGTGCGCACTGTTAATGAACCATTCTCGAAAACCACCGCCTCTTCGATCTTTCGCAGTATTCCTGACTTTTTCTCTTGCGTCATCGGCTTCTCGGGTCCAAACAGCGGTGTGTATCGACTGTCGTGAAGTACCCACAAATTCCACGCTCCACCGTTGGGTAGGATTTCAGTACCTGACAACCATTCGTAGTGTTCGCCGTTCGCTACGAACTCGATCTTGTTTCCCTCTAGTATGCCAATCTTCTGGAATGAGTATCCTTCGCGCGGTACAAGTGAAAAGATGAAGCGGCCTCGTTCAGGGACGTAGAACCACAGCAACGAACCGCTGTAACCGATAGTAGACTTACTCCGCGCCACCACTTTTCCATCGATCAGCAGTTGATACCCCTTAATAGCCAGGGATACTGCGTCGAGTGAAAAATCCCGCGGTTGATTCTCCGGTGTGTTATCCCGCAGCGTTGATCGATCGAACGTGACCTTTACTACGTCAACTATCTTTACTCCCAATTGCTGGTTAACAAGTAACTCAAGAGAAAACGCATCGCCGTCATCGAGCGTTTGCGGCGCGATTGATTTAGGAAACGTTGCGAAGCTGTCGTTACTTCGCGAAGCACTGTCTCTTAGAAAGGTGCGACGGAATGCTTCATCAGCCGGCAGCACGGCAAGGCGAAACTTCCGGGTTATTGGATCCGAGTTGACCCAGAGATCGTAACCGAAGATCACGCGCTGATCGGCGTCTGTGAGTACCCGATGTATGATCCGGTTTTCTCCCGCGAGCGCTTGCGAGTAGAGCAACGAGGCGAGCGATTGCGTGGCCACTGCCTGTTTGTTGTCTGACGCCGATGTCTCACTGCGAAACGCAACGAAACCGCCGTCTGACAGTGGCAACACCAATTGCCGCTTCGCTGGGTTCTGCGCCGCCATTGTTGCGGCAAGACAGTGAATGCAGATCAGCAATGCCCAGAACTTATTTCTCATTGCCGGTGCCTCCTTTGATCACCGTCAGTTTGATTTCCTCAAGCGGCTTGAAACCGACGAGGCTTGCGGGAGTGATCTCATGTTTTTGTGATCGCGCGAGGGCGGATTGATCATTCGCCGCACTCTGCTTTCTCGAAACCGGTGGACGATAGCGATCGCGATAAACGATGCGCGTCACAATTCTGTCCTGAATTACTGGCACTTCAACAGGCACGCGGACCAGCGAAGGTGTTTCAGGTTGCGTTGGAGTGGCAGCCCGAGTGGCAAAGAACAAGGCGACTCCAAACATTAGAAATATCGCTACAGCAATCGGGACTGGTACGTGTATCGAAGTGCGGAACATTCTTACGAACCAGGATGCTTGAGGCATGCTCACAACTGGGCCACGACTCGCCAGAAGTTTCTCTTTAAGAGTACGGTGGTATTCAGACCAGTATTCTTCGGTAGGCGCTGCAATCTCGATGACGCTGGCTGTCAGGCGGAGTGTGTCTTTCAATGTCTCGAACTCCTGCCGACATTCGCGACAGCAACGCAACTCAATTAACAGCTCCTGCGTTGGGGCGGACGTTCCGTCCGAAAGAAGTTCGGTGATCAAATCTCTTGTTGCTTTGCAGTTGTGCATGGCCACTCCTTAATACTCAGTTGCCAATTCAGTTAAACCCTCGTCAGAAGCGTGTCCGGCTACATCCAAACGCGCCCGCAGTTTTGCAATCGCCCGCCAAACCGATTTCTTTGCAGTTCCAATTGAACAATTCATTGCATTGGCGATCTCGTCGTACGACATGCCTTCGTAATGACGCAGCAAAAAGATGAGTCGTTGCGACGGACTAAGTTCGGCAAGTGCATTCATAACGTTCTCGAACAGCACCTTGTTGAATATGGTCTTCTCGGAAGCAACTTCCGAGGCGATATTCGTCCTGATTGAATCGACGGCGAGATATTGGACCACCGTTGTTTGTCCCTGCTTTAAGAATGAGCGGGAGCGCTGATGATTGAGAAATGTATTGATGGTGATGCGTCTGAGCCAGGTGTAAAACGACGCCTCAGACCTGAAGCCGTTAAGTGCCTGATAGGCTTTCAACCAGACTTCCTGCGAAAGGTCTTCGGCATCTTGCGCGTTCCGGCAATAGTGAAACGCAAGCAGATAGATCCTTCGCGCGTACCGTTCAGCTAGCTCGCAGAACGCGTCGGTGTCGCCCGCCTGCGCGCGGCGGATTATGCCAGCTTCGGTGTAGTATTCAGTTTCGCTGTTAGCCATGCGGCTGAACCTCAGCGATACAAAGTAAAGTTTGCGGAGTGATTGAATCCGTGAAGTCTGGATTCATACACATAGACACCGGATCTCGATATTAGTTGGCCTGGATTTTGGAGTGCGGTGACTTGTCACCGCTTTTGTTCAACCGCGACTTGTCGTGGCGTCTCGCCATACCAATACCATGTCGGTTCGGGCTCGCTCCCGTAACTTCTTAGTAAATCGTCAATTGGTTTGTTTACCGGCACGTGACGAGGCGGTACCTTTGCGCCGGCAGCAATCAGCATTTTGACGATCTCCGCATAAGCTTTCGGATCTCCGCCGTGTGCAGCGGACCAAAGTGTTTGTCCCAGCACTGTCCCGCCATACATGTTTCGTAACTCTAGCGGTGGGTTCAACGTCAGCAACAGTTTGATTGTGTCGATATGGCCCCCTATCACCGCACAATGCAAGCCTGTTTGTCCACCCTCACCACCATCTTCGAGATCGATGCCTTTGTCTAATAGAAATTCAATTACATTGTTTCGGCCCCAGTTACACGCATAAAGAAATGCACGCTGCACCTGCTTCTGGGAGGTCTTTGCTTTCCGAGTACCATCTTCGTTGAAATAACTTTTGACTTCATCGACTCGCCCGACGCCAGCCGCGGACGGTAGATTAAGTCGCGCACCACGATCTGCGAGATAAGCGGCAGCTGCACCGCGCCCATTGTTGAGCGCTGACAGAACTGCGTCCTGTTGATGTCCGCCCGCCGTTCGATGATCGATCACGGCGCCATAATCGAGCAGCAGTTGCATTAGCTCGTTCTGTACCCCGGCTCGGTATGGATGAACACTCGTAGCGGCCAGACCAAGTGTTGTCGCGCCGCCGCCGTAAACATCAGCCTCTGCATCGACCTCCGCGCCAGTCTTCAACAACAATCCTGTGATCTCAACGATGTTTCCTGGAGTTTTCTGTCGATATCCCTCGACTCCATTTGCCGACACGTAATGAAGCAATGTGGCTCCATGCTCGCGGGTGGAACGAGCGTGAACCAATTGCGGATCGTCACGCAAGAGTCGTTTAAGCGTTTTGATGTTACCTTTGACAATAGCGTCCGCAGCCGCTTCAAATCGAGCGATGGCTGAATTCTTTTGCGTCAGGCCGTGGAGGTGCCTGGAGAATTTGGTCCAACTGTCGAAACCGTGTGAGCACGCGATGATAAATTGCGCGTCGGTCAGGCGACATCTTCCGTTGTGCTCAATTATCTTGCGTTGAACGAACCCAAGGACCTGATCTGTCCAGCGCGATATGATGACGGGAAGTGGCCGCGGGAACTTAACGCCGCTCTGTTTGACGAGGGTGGTTACCCATTTCTCGGCCCAATCATCGATTGCGGCTTCGTCGGCTGATTTGCAGGCCCGGACTAAATTCTTTGCGAGCTTTTTATAACGTTCGAGATTTGGACGTTTCGGGAGAGGAAAAGCGTCCTGAGCATTTGGAAACATGCAGCAAATGTCCGATACGCTTAGCTTCTCGTCAAGGTGCGACGTCATTCGACAAAGTGGCAAAACAGTCAGTACCGTCCGCGGTAGCGGATGGGTGCGCAGCCTGTCAGTTGAGTAGGTATCGGCCAGCGGGGATATGTAGGGATGCAGATCAGTGCCATTTACGACTTGGCTTCGCACCCATC
>DATIBJ010000038.1:0-15789 GCA_035457565.1 Pyrinomonadaceae bacterium
CGCGTTCTATTTCGCGCTTCGCGCTCAGTTGCAGGCGAGACGCCTGCGCTCCCAGTTCAGATTTAAGTGCTGCGAAAGACGGGCATTATAATCGTTCGTGAGAATTCAACCAAACTAGCGATAACGCAGCGGAAATCAGGAGGTCATCATGAAACATTCAGAGGGATTTCTAAAACTGGTCAACGCTTCAAAGAGTCGAATTCGTGAAGTGACAGTCGCAGAAACCGAGAAGCGGATGAAGGAAAACCCTGCAGCCAGATTAATTGATGTGCGTGAGGACAACGAATGGGAGGCCAGTCATGTAGCAGGAGCGGTGCATCTGGGCAAAGGCATTATCGAGCGCGACATCGAGACTACAGTTCCCGACAAGTCGAGCGAATTGATTCTCTACTGCGGTGGCGGCTACCGGTCAGCACTTGCCGCGGATGTACTTCAAGAGATGGGCTATACGAATGTTTTTTCTATGGCAGGCGGCTGGAAGGCATGGAAAGAGTCAGGCGGCAAGACGACCGTGGAATAACATCCGAACTTAGGCGAACGGAAAAATGGGCGTGCTCATTATGAACACGCCCATGCAGGGCTCGATTGTTTGCCTTGACTAACTTAGAACTCGAACCGTGCAGCGAACTGAAACTGCCGTTCACGAATGAAGAAGTTGCTAGTAAACGCAGTGCTTCCGAATTGCGGTCTAAAGGTCAGCGTCGTGCCCGACAGGTTGTAAGCCGTCGTATCAACATTGACGATTTGGGATCGGTTGAAAACATTGAATCCTTCAGCCAACAACTCAACACTCATCGATTCGGCTAACTTGAAACGTCTGGAAACGCGCATGTCCAAGTTCCAGATAGTGGGTTGGCGAAAGCGGTTCCGCCCGGTCAGCGGGAAACGGTTGCCGCCGTTAGATCCTGTGATACCACCTCCGCCCGTGGGTGATCCTGAAACGTTCCCAGAGACACCGGCAGAGTAAGGTGTACCAGAACTGATGGACAGAATAGGAGCAATATTGAAACCACTGAAAATCGCGTGTGCTACGCGATTGTCTTCGCTGACGTAGTCCGGATGCCAGACAATGCTGCTGACGAATTTGTGGCGCACATCGAAATTCGAATAGCCGCCCTCCAGACCTGGGTTATACGGATCGAAAAGGTTATTCACATCTGTAAAGGTTGACGAGTTTTGGCCATTGTCGCGCGATTGAGCAAACGTGTAGTTGGTCTGATACTGGAGATTATTCGTAAAACGACGATTCAGCTGCAAAACCATCGCGACATACTTCGTGTTGATGGCGGGCTGAACTTCGGTAATCGCCCCAAAGTTTGTGTTAAAGCGAGTCGTAAACTTTGGCACGGTGATCGTTTGACCATTGAATGGCCCGCCAACAACAGAATAATTCGTAACCGTGGTAGCCGGCGCCAGGTTAATATTTGCGAATTGCGGCAGGTAGTGTCCCCAGCTTCCCAGGAAAGAAATACTGGCCACGGTATTTGTGGCGATAAGCCGTTCATAGTTCACGTCGGTTTGATGAATCAGCGGATTCTGCATATTCGCGGCGAAGACCACGATATTCGGAATTGGCCTCGCTCCGACCGACGGAGCCGCCGTAAAGACATTGGGGAAAATGGGAGCGGCAGCGCGTTCGGCCGCGTCATTCGAAGCTGGGCTCAAGCTAACGGTGAACTGGCTTCCGGGCGCTCCTGTATTGGCGATGCCGTTGCTAAGGGAGGAATTGGTAATCCGGCCATAGTACATGCCCCATCCACCGCGTAATGAATTCTTGCCGTCGCCGTTTATATCCCAGGCAAAACCGACCCGCGGGCCAAAATTGTTTTTGTCTGCGGGAAAGATGCTTGTCTTGGCAGTAAATCTGGTGTCGTTGTCGAAAAGTGAATTGGGCAACTGAGGTTCTGGTAGTTTCTGGTACTCGTACCGTAGGCCGAGATTCAGCGTCAACCTGGGCAGTACGCGCCAATCATCCTGAGCAAAGAAAGCATAATCGGTGGTTCTGAAGGTAAATGCCGGCGTGCCAAACCCCTGAACAAAACTGCCGGAATAGCATTGGCCGGCCCGTCGCGTGGAAGTGGCACACACACCGTTGTTTCCACCGGAAAGCGCCCGTATTGCTCCGTTGCTCGTAAAATTCACATAATCGATCAGGAAATCATTGATGCCGCCGCTATAGGCGTAGGATCCCGATTCGGTGAATAGATTCGCGTTGAGATCCTTAACGCGATTAATGTCTATCCCAAACTTCAACACATGATTTCCATGAGTCATCGTCAGAGTGTCAACATACTGTTGGCGTCGCTCATCGGGGAAAGCTGCGCGGTTGAGAAAAGTTGGTTTGCCAGCAGTAAGACTGCTCGTGCCGAGACTGTAAGACGGCGAGCTGCCGCCGAGTGCCGTCGTTGGCTCTCCGGGAGCGGGAGGGGGCGCAATCTGCCGTTCAAAATCGCGTCCAATCTGCACGCGAGCCTCGTTGAGTATTGTCGGCGTAATCGTCGAAGTCAGTCTTAAGACACCCCAGTCAACATTAACTAAGTCGTCACCGAAACTCGCGATGCCGCGGGTCACAGTCACGCCGGTTTGCACTCCTGCGGGCGAGTCCCACTCCAGCCGGTTGTAGGTAAATGTCAGGGTGTGCTTGTTATTAAGGCGCCAGTCAATCTTAGGAAGATAGATTTTCTGATCTCCGCGTCTGGAAACAGGACCGCTCAAGCTGCGGGCGAAATCTAACGCGGCATCGGCTTGAGCGCCCGTCAGTCCCCGCGAAATGAGGAGATCCCGGTTAAAAGTGCCAAAGAACCCGGGATTAGTCGGCGCAGCGATGCCCGGAAAATTTCTCTTCTGCTGATCATAGCTGAAGAAAAAGAATAACTTGTCTTTCATTATCGGACCACCAATCGTACCGCCAAACTGCTTCCGGTTGTCTTCAGGCTTTACAGGCAAGTTGTTCACGAACGTCGAGGGATTACGCGCATTAAACCGCTCATCGCGATAATAGATAAAAGCCGAACCGTGAAATTCATTCGTTCCGCTCTTCGTAACTGCGTTAATCACACCTCCCGCGGCGCGGCCGTATTCAGCTGAATAATTCGAGGTGTTGACTTGGAACTCACGAATGGCTGCCTGGCTAACTGCATAATTGATACGGGTGCGACCACGCTGTTCAGAGAAAAAAGCCTGGTTGTCATCGGCTCCGTCAACCGTATTGTTATTGAGTAGTCCGGAGATTCCTCTAAAACTAATGAGACCAAATGCTCCGTCCGCGACTGCGCCGGGCGTGCCAATAGCAAAATTAGCCCAGCGACGGCCGTTATTCGGTAATTCGTTAATTGAGGTTTCGTTTACGTTGGAAGAGAAATCCTGCTGGGACGTATTGATCACCGGAGCTTCAGCCAAAACGTCCACGGATCCTGCGACAGAACCAAGCGCGAGTGGCGCTTCAAGATTGGTAACACGTCCGACCTCAACGACCATCTTCTCTTGTGTGAATGTGCCAAAACCAGCTGCGGTAACCACGACCATGTAGTTTCCAGGTTGTAAATTGATAAGGCGGGCACGTCCCTCATCGTCGGCTGTCGCCGTGACTTCCTTATTGGTTTCGATGTTGCGCGCCGTCACTGTAGCGCCCGGAACGACTGCGCCCTTTGGATCAGTCACGGTGACACCGAGCGCGCCTGTGGTCGTCGATTGCGCCATGACGACAGCGCTGAGAGAAAGCACGATCGCAGACACAAATATGAGCTTCACTGTTTTAAACATAACTGGGGAACTCCTTAGCAGTAGAGTTGACGTTAAGCGCACCGCGTCCCCGCGAGCAGCGCAGATGGGAATTCAAACTGAGAGCGACTGAAATCAGCAATTGAAGGAGAAACTGGAAATTGATTATTGCTTTAACGCAAGGCGCGACTTCTATCACGCCGCAGTGGTTTTCCGCAAGATCAAGCGTTCACAGAACCTATTAAATCTTTATGACCAATTCCGCTCGAATGAAGCGGGGAGAGAAGGTCGTTTCGAACAAGAATTTCGCAAGCCCTGTGCCGAATTGATGACGGCGGATGCGAGTCTCAAAAACCTGTGATTTAACTATCGTAATGTCGATCTGGTCTTACCTATCGACCCATTTATGCACAAGATTTTGGATCAAATCGGAAAATCGGGACAAAACCGACTGCGACCAGCAGATTACAATCGCTCCACTATCATCGCGATTCCCTGGCCACCACCGATGCATGCAGTCGCCAAACCGAGTCGGCCTCCGCGTCGATGTAGCTCGTGCAGCAGGGTCAAAACGAGCCTTGTCCCTGTTGCTCCCAATGGATGACCCAGGGCGATTGCGCCGCCGTTGACATTCGTTTTGTCGCGATCCAGACCCAACTCTTTCTCTACTGCAAGGTATTGTGCGGCGAACGCTTCATTGACCTCGACCAGATCAATTTGATTGAGGTTTAAGCCAGCCCTTGCCAGTGCTGCGCGTGTCGCGGGGACAGGCCCGATGCCCATGATCTCGGGTTCAACTCCTTCGTACGCCCAGCTCACGATGCGACCCATCGGCGTGAGATCGCGTCGCTTCACAAATTCTTCATCAGCGATCACGAGTGCTGCTGCGCCATCCACGATTCCCGATGCATTGCCTGCCGTAACAAAACCATCCTTCGCAAATGCAGGTCTCAGTTTTGCCAAGCCCTCAAGAGTAGTCTCAGGCCGGGGATGATCGTCATGCTCGAAAAGCGTGACGCCCTTCCGTGTCTTGAGTTCGACAGGGACAATCTCTTGCGCAAGGTAGCCTGCATCGAGCGCACGTTGGGTTTCTCGTTGCGATCGCAGCGCATACTCGTCTTGTTTCTCGCGAGAGATCTCATATTTGCGCGCGAGGTTTTCCGCAGTTCCAGCCATCGGTGTATTGCAGTAGGTGTCTAGTAACGCGACCATCAAGCTGTCTTCCAACGTGCCTTGGCCGAGTGCGAATCCGGATCGAGCACCGCGAATGACATGTGGCGCCTGCGACATCGACTCCATGCCGCCAACTAAACAAGTTGCCGCTTCCCCGAGTTGAATCATCTGGGCGCCGGAGACGATTGACTGAATTCCGCTACCGCAGAGTCGGTTGACAGTGAGCGCAGGTCGTTGAAAAGGAACGCCCGCCTTCAGTGCGACGTGTCGCGCGCCGTAGATTGCGTCACCTGAAGTTTGCAACGCATTGCCAAACACAGTGTGGTCGATTTCGTCGCCGCTGACCCCGGTCTCTTTAAGAGCTGCGCGCGAGGCGATAGCTCCCAGGTCAATGGCCGAAATATCTTTCAACGCACCGACGTATTCGCCCATCGGCGTCCGCTTTCCACCCAGAATGAAAACGTCCTTAGCCATACTGCTCTCCTCAGTAATGAATAGTGCTCATCTCAGAAACCTGAGAGCCTACCAGAACGGTGAACTGAACGTCAAAACTACATTCAGCAGAGGAACGCGAATCTTTGAGTTAGAGCGGCTGACAATTGCTAAGAGGAGAATCGGTGAGTGGCTAAATATCGATGCAGCAACTCTTCAAGAAACCCTTCGTAAGTAAATGTCTCGAGGTCATAGCCCGGTCGCAGTTTGAAGAGTATGGGCATTGATACTCGCCATGCCATCCATTGCCTTGGGACATCACTAAGGTCCCAACGCCGCCGCAAGAAAGTTTCGACGACTTGTATTTCAGATTCAGTGAGACTATTGAGATCGGCCGTGAAGTTGACAGGCTTGAAAGACCGACGAAGCGCAGGATCGCTGACAGGCGACGCAAACACCTGTGCGAACGCAGGTGCTTCAGCCTCTCGTTCTCGAACGACGACCGTTCCAGCAACCATGTCGCCGACCCTTTGATCGCGTGCGCTCGCAAAAACTGAAATCAACCCGATTGAGTAAAACGGCGCGGGCATCATATCGAAGCTGCGAAGAAGATTTCGTACTGTTGCTTCCCAAAATGTGATGGGTCGACCATCTTCGCGAATGACTCGCAACTTCAACCAGCGTTTACCCGGCGTTTGTCCACTCCAGATCCACTCGAAGAACGCAAAGTATCCCGAGAAGATCAGAAACAAGATGACGATGCCGACTGCCCATACCCATTTCGGAGCGCTGCTTAACCAACCCTCAAGGCTTGAATAGCTCGCAATGATGATGAAACCGATACCCACAATAGTAATTGTGAGCAATTGCAGTCCGTGATCGATGGCACAGGCGAGAAAGCGGTTGCCGATCGAAGCCAGAGCAAAATGAAGAGGCACACGCTCCGGCGTTTCGATGATCAATACGTCTTCAGTGGCGAGCGTCGCTGACATCTATTTCACTACCTTCGTTGGATCGTCGATGTTGTCGTTGCCGAGAGGATTCAAGTCCAGCAGTTTGGGTAGCTTATAAGCCTGGGCAGCGATGATACTTCGATCGACGCGAAGCTTGCCTCGCCCTCTTGGAAAACCCGCGTCTATCGTCAGGACCAAAAGGGAGATCTGCGCCGCCTCAACTTGAAGTTCTGTCGGATCACCTTTTTCCGACTTGAGGGTGTATTTCCCAGGAGGTAGTTTGAGTTTTAAGAAAGTACCGCCTGTCATCTGTGCGACTTTTTGATCGTTGCAATAAATGGGCGGTCTTATTATTGCTCCATCATTCATGCGGTAAATAAAAATGATTCCGTAGCCACCATTCAATATCGTTTGATCGTCGACGTTCGGTGTAAGCGGCACTGCATAGTTCGGCATGACCCCCTCGGTCTTTCGATCATTCACGGTTACATCTCGTTGCTTTTGTTCAATGTCCTCGATCGTTAGAAGTTTCCATCCATCGGGCTGCTTGGTCCATCGCTCCTGCTGTCGCACTACTTCAACCACCCGCTGCGCCGAACCGTCCTGCAATTTATAGGTTGCATCCCGATTATGTTCGACCGTGACGAGGACATCAGCACCTGCAAACTTTAGCTCTTGAATAACGCTCGAATTTTTTCTATCAGTAATCGTGGGAGTCTCAGCCAAACGTAGCAGCGTCACAATGTCATCTAGATTCAGCGTCTTGTTTTTAGGTAGTCGGATGTAAAAGTTGGGGCTGTAAAACGATCGGATTCGTGTCACGTCGCCGCTGTCGAGCGCCTCACTCAGGTCACGATGGACCACGTTCAACTCGTTACGCAGCTGCTCCATGTTCGTGGTCGGAAATTGAGCCGCGAGAAAGGTGCGCGACAGTAGGACGATTCCAAGCAAGAACGAAAACCTTTTGATGTTCATCGTTTTCAATTCCCAATCACAGTAACTACAGAACGGGAGCGAAGCGACCGATTCAATGTGTGATTCGTGAGCGATTCGTTGAAATCGGTCGCTTCGCTCCCGTTCTCTAGTTGAGATTCTTCTGATGATTGCCTGCGGCGAGCTGACTGTTCATTCAAATCGAACTCGAAGGAAACGCCGTTTGCCGACTTTCAGCGTTGCGAACGATCCCGGCTCCCAAACTCTCTCTGCGCTCGACGCGGTCTGTCGTTCTCCATCGACTGATACACCACCCTGCTGGATGAGTCTCCGTGCCTCGGCCTTGGATTCGGCTAATCCGACTGCTAGCAAAAGGCTGGAGAGGTCCCAAGCCATCGGGTGTCGCGACGGAACGGTACGCTCTTCGATCTCGTCTGGCGTCTCTTTGTTACGAAACCTCCGAACAAAATCCTCTTCGGCTGCATCAGCGGCAGACGGTGAATGAAAGTCGGTGACAATCCGTTTAGCAAGATCGACTTTCAAATCCCGCGGGTTCTTTTCGCCGTTAGCTGCCGCTGTCTTGAGTTGCTCAATCTGCTGGATTGTCAGGTCTGTAAGCAATTCATAGTAACGCCACATCAGGTCGTCAGATATCGACATCACTTTGCCGAAAATCTCCTGCGGTGGTTCGTCGATGCCGATGTAGTTTCCCAAACTCTTCGACATTTTCTGAACACCATCCGTACCTTCGAGCAGTGGGGTAATAACGGCGATCTGCGATTCCTGGCCATACTCTTTCTGCAAACTTCGACCAAGCAACAGATTGAACTTCTGATCAGTGCCACCCAGCTCAACGTCGGCTTCGAGAGCGACTGAGTCATAAGCCTGAGTTAATGGATAGAGCAGCTCATGGAGCGATATCGGTCGTTCTTCATTCAGACGTCTGGCGAAGTCATCGCGCTCGAGAATTTGCTTGACGGTCACGTGCGAAGCGAGACGAATGAATCCGTCAGACCCAACTTTGTCCATCCACTCGGAGTTGAAACGGATCTCGGTCTTTTCCGGATCGAGGAGTTTGAATATCTGACTTTTATACGTTTCAGCATTCGCTTCGATTTCTGCGCGGGTCAATTGCGGACGTGTCGCACTCTTGCCGGAAGGATCGCCAATCATTCCAGTGAAGTCGCCAATCAAGAAAATTACGGTGTGGCCCAGGTCCTGGAATGCACGCAGTTTACGGATGACGACGGTATGGCCCAGGTGTATATCGGGAGCGGTGGGATCGGCGCCGAGTTTAACACGCAGCGGTTTGCCCGTTTTTGCCGACTTCTCCAGCTTCGCACGCAACTCGCTTTCGGGAATGATCTCGATCGTGCCTTTGCGAAGATAGCTAAGTTGTTCGTCGATCGTCATTGAGGGATTTAATGTCCGATAAACTTCAGTTTGTCGTCAAGGTGCGCTTGCTGCGATGTAATGGGTCGAGGGTCAGTACCGTGAGGCGGTAGCGGCGGGTCAGTGTTCCGGGGAAGGCGCCTCTATCGCAGCGCGGACCCGACGCTACCGCGTTACGGTACTGACTCTCGACCCACGTCCGTCACACGCCGTCCGCTGATCTCGTATTTGCCATCAACAACCATTCGTAACGCTTCCGCATAGAGTTGGTGTTCCTCTTCCAGAATGCGGGCTGACAATGTTTCCGCTGTGTCGTTGTCGAGGACCGGCACCGCTCGTTGCGCGATGATCGGCCCACCGTCCAAGGTGTCGTCAACAAAGTGGACCGTACATCCACTGATCTTCACACCATGCGCGAGTGCTTGTCGTTGTGCGTCTAAACCGGGAAATGAAGGTAATAGACTCGGATGGATGTTTAGTATTCGCCCGCGGAACTCTTCAATAAAGCAGGGCGACAGTAGCCGCATGTAACCGGCGAGACAAACGAGATCGACTTTGTACGATCGAAGGAAGGCAATGATTTCAAGTTCGTGTTCCTCCCTGTTTCGTCCGCGACGCTCAACAACTGCAGTTTCCAAACCGCGATCACGAGCAAGTTGAAGTCCAGCAGCCGTCGGCTTGTCGCTAAGAACGATCGCGATCTCGGCATTAGGTATCGATCCGGAAGAAACTGCATCGGCCAGTGCGACCATGTTTGAACCACGGCCGGAGATGAGTATCGCTATACGTTTCGTCATTTAGAAATTCGTTTTCGTTGAACGTTCACGCAAAGACTCAAGCCCAAAAAGTCTTACGGCTTCGCCGCTCGATGTGAGGCGAAGGCTCTGCCTCGCCGTAGCTGCTGTTATTTCATTCCGGCTGCGCCGCTGGTTCGAGCTTCGCCCTCAGGACATCCGAATCTAGGATCAAAAGCACAGAGCGCGAAGCGCGAACCAAGGGCACAGCCCGGTGGTCAGTGATCCAGCTGCGGCGAGGCAGAGCCGTCGCCTCAAATCAGACGGCAAAGCCGGTCCCAAGACTCTCGGTCTCGCTGCACAACGGAAACGTGTATGTGGAGCATCTGGTGAATTCGAGCTCAACCAATCAACACTTCGTGGTTGCCGCTGATAACCATGCCGATTTGATAACAGTTGGTCTGATTGCGCTCAATGTGCCCTTTGATCTCTTGCACATGTTCAGGTGAACAGACTATCACCATCCCAACTCCCATATTAAAAGTGCGATACATCTCGCGTTCAGTGACATTCCCAATCTTCTGCATCAACTGAAACACTTCGAGTACGGGCCAACTTCCCTTTATTATTTCGACCGCCGTGCCCTCAGGAAGTATGCGTGGGATATTGTCGAGCAATCCACCGCCGGTGATGTGTGCCAGACCTTTAATCATTCCTGTATCTAGTAATCCTTCGAGCGGCCGGAGATAGCTGACGTGAGGTTGTAGTAATGCTTGACCGGCAGTCGTGCCTACGTCCGGCAACTGCGTTTTTGGCTCGTAACCAGCAACTTCGAAAAACAACTTACGGGCAAGTGAATAACCGTTCGTGTGTAAACCAACAGAAGGTAGCGCCAGTAGAACATCACCTGGCGAGATGTTTTTTCCATCGATGATCTGCTTCTTGTCCACTACTCCGACAATGAACCCTGCAATGTCGTATTCACCTTCGCCATAGAACCCGGGCATCTCGGCGGTTTCGCCTCCGAGCAAAACACAATCGTTTTCCCGGCATCCGCGGGCAATACCTTCAATCACCTGCGCGACGATGTCTGATGAAAGCTTTCCGGTGGCGATGTAATCCAGGAAGAAAAGCGGACGCGCCCCTTGCACGAGGATGTCGTTAACACAGTGATTGACGAGATCAGCTCCCACAGTGTTGTGAATGCCCGTAGCGAATGCGATTTTGAGTTTCGTGCCAACGCCATCGGCGGACGCAACCAATACTGGTTCGGCAAGTTTGGGAAATGCTCCATCAAACATGCCTCCAAAACTTCCGATCTCAGAAAGCGTGCGCTGATTGAAAGTCGTGCGTGCGAGTTCTTTGATTCGATCCGTTGCGTGCGTGGCAACGTCGATATCAACACCTGCGTCGCTGTAGGAGATTGGTTTGGTCATCTGTTCGTATTTGCCCTTTGCTCTTTCGTCTTTGGCGGCGGACCAAAATCTCCATACGCGATAAAACCTGATCGCGACGAGTCGTCCTTCTGGGCCATGCGACCGACCCAAAGGTCAGCCGTCGTATCCTTCGCCGCTTTTACGGTTATGTCTTCATCTCTGCCTTTGGTGGTAAGCGTGATTTCTCCCTGAAGATCTGTTCGGAATAGTTTGATATTTGGATTTGCCTGACGCAGGCGATCTAACACCGCCTGAGATGGATGACCATAACGATTCCACTCGCCACAGGAGATAATCGCAATCTGCGGTTTGACGCGTTGAAGAAAATCGGCGGCGCTCGCGTATTTCGACCCGTGGTGCGCAACCTTCAACACCTTCGCCTCAACATTGGCGTCCTTCGAAAGCATGCGGTGTTCAGTCTGCTCCTCCGCATCGCCGGTCAACAACATTGAGAACGAACCATAATCCAAACGGACCACGACAGAGTTTGCATTTGCCTCAGTACCACCCGTTTTCATTTGATCCTTGCTAAAGAGAGGTTCTGTCGGACCGAGTACACTTAAGAACGCGCCACCACCAATGTCGTACTTCGTCCCTGGCTGCGCCGTCGCGTAGTTCGCGCTGCTGTTCTTCAATCCCTCTTTGTAATCGTCGTAGAAGGAAATAATCGTCTTTTGACGTGGCGGTTGTTTCCCTTTCGCCGGTTGTGCAGTTGGCTTTCGAGCAGGCGTTGGCTTCGGCAGAAGGTTCGGCGGAATACTCGGCGGCTGACCATTATCGATGACATTTAACACCTTCACCGCCTTAAATACTTCCGCAGCGCCGCCCATATGATCCGGATGAGGATGCGTCACTATGAAGTAATCGAGCTGTTGAATGTTATAACGCTTGAGCGCGTCGACTACGCTCTTCGATCGCGATGTGTCGCCGGCGTCAATCAGGATATTCTTTCCGCCCGGCGACTCGATCAGAATTGAATCACCATTAACTGGTCCAACATCAAGTACATGAACACGCAGTTCGCTGCCGGAAGGAGGTGGTGGCCGAAGTTTCCAACGCGGATAGATGAATTTCCAGCCGACGAAAACCGCGACTGCAATTACTACCAACACGACCGCTGCAGCACATCCACAGCCACGACTCGCTCGTCCCACTGATTAATCTCGCTTCGACTTAAGGTTTATAGATTACAGGTTGTTGCGGTGAAGGCACGTCGACATGATTCGGCACACGCAGCACTGTAGGAACCATCGAAAAGTCGCCGGATGCATAAGCCTCCAACACATCCTTCGCTTTAATAACTTCCCAGATCGACTCCGCCCCGACAATCTGTTCCAACATCAGAACCAATCGAACCTGGTCTTTGACATTTGCGGATAACAACGTCTCAAACTTCTTTCGCTTAGTTGCATACGGCTTCAACTCCCACCCTTCCGAGCGATTCGCTACCGACGTCCTGGTGTTATTGGAATCGATTGCAACAATCGAATATCTGAATCCCAGTAACTTCTCGTCAGAGTTGTTGGTCATCGAGCAACGCAGCTGATAACCCTTAGCCGATCCTACTAACTCAACACCTGTGATTGCCACGGGCAGCTGGCCCACGTGCAAGACTTCGACTGGAATGATCTCAGTCGGTTGATTTTGCGACTGGCCATGACTAAATTGCGCACACGCCATGAATATCAAAACTGCACCGAGCACGTTAGTCAGTCGCTGAAAAGCCATTTACTTCATCCTTCGCTGATTACTGATTCACGATCCCGTTCCCACATCGTTTCGGCCTCACGCGTAATGCGCGTCGGATATTTTTCATTCCAGCACGCCACGCAGGCGGAATCCTTGTTGAGCTCGGTAGCCTCGATCATTCCGTCGAGAGATAAGTAACCGAGAGAGTCAGCTTCGATAAACCGCCGGATCTCTTCAATCGACATTTGCGCCGCTATCAATTCGGATTTGTTTGGCGTGTCGACCCCGTAGTAACACGGACTGATTGTCGGTGGACAGCTGATGCGCACGTGGATTTCTTTTGCGCCGGCTTCACGCACCATTCGCACGATCTTTTTGGAGGTCGTCCCGCGAACGATTGAGTCATCAATTAACACTACTCTCTTGCCGGCAATGATCTCACGCACAGGATTCAGCTTGATACGAACACCAAAAGAACGAATAGATTGTCGCGGCTCGATGAACGTGCGCCCAACATAGTGATTCCGCACTAAACCAAATCTAAAACTGAGACCACTTTCGGCCGCATAACCGATCGCGGCTGCCACACCGGAGTCCGGAACAGGAACAACAACGTCTGCATCAGCTGGCTGTTCAATGGCCAGCTGCCGGCCCATTCGATGCCGCGACTCATTGATCGACTTCCCGAATATTAATGAATCCGGGCGCGCAAAATAGACGTGCTCAAACAGGCACATGGAGTGTTGCTGCTTCGGAAGTGGATGCGATGACCGCAAACCTTCTTCATTGATCACGATCATCTCGCCAGGTTCGACATCGCGAACGTAGCGCGCGTCGATCAGATCGAACGCGCAAGTCTCCGATGCGATCACCCAGGCATCACCTAAGCGGCCCAGCGCTAGCGGACGGAAACCGCGGCTGTCGCGAATCGCGATCAACTCATGCGGCGTAAGGAAGAGCATCGAAAAGGCGCCTTCCGTCTCGCGCAAGACATCCGGAATGGCGTCTTTAACGGGCCCCCGCGAACGCGCGACGCCATGAAGAACCACTTCGGTATCAGACGTCGATGAGAAGATCGCGCCCTCATGTTCGAGACGGAGTCTCTCTTCGCGCGCAAAAGGCAGATTGCCATTGTGACAAACAGCGATCTGACCGTGCTGGCAAGTGACAAGGAACGGTTGAGCTTCAAGAATCGAAACGTGGCCGGCCGTCGAATAGCGGACATGTCCGATCGCATTCGCGCCTTTTAAGCGATCGAGATGCGACTGATTAAAGGCCTCTGATACGTGACCCATCGCACGTTCGAGCCGCAACTCCGAACCATCGGAGGCAACAATGCCGCACGACTCCTGGCCGCGATGTTGCAGGGCATACAGGCCGAGATAGGTCAAACGCGCCGCATCCGGATGACCATAGATTCCGAAGACGCCACACTCTTCGTGAAGCTTATCCATTTCGATTTCAGTCACGGTGGTTTTTCAATTCTGGGGAAAGTTTGAATTACATGCTGAGCTTACTTCGCATTTGAAAAGCTTTCAAGAAAGAAACATCCACAGATTACGCAGATTACACAGATTAAGAACTAATCAATCAAGTTGGAGCATCTCAGTCAACGTCGCCGTGAGCAGCTTTGAATCTGTGTAATCTGCGTAATCTGTGGATGTTCTTTCTTGGGACGGCGGCGAGACTATTCAAACATCCACTATCTCCGATATATTCGTATCAGAGCTTGGACGGCAAGCAACTTGATCCGAGTACGATCTAATATGAACCCATCGGCATCAATCTCAACGAATAGAACGATTATTCGCGCTCTCGCGATAGTGTTTTTGCGAGTCGCGCTTGTCGCACTTCTGTTTGGCGCCGGATGGCTCACCTACAAACAACTGCCCGTGTCTAATTCAGAAGTCGTTGCCGATAATTCGGGCTCAAACATTCAAATCATTCTGAAGACCATTCCCGATATTGGAGTGACCCGGCTTGATGTCCCTGTGGATATCTATCCA
Organism: Pyrinomonadaceae bacterium; assembly: GCA_035457565.1. GTDB lineage: Bacteria > Acidobacteriota > Blastocatellia > Pyrinomonadales > Pyrinomonadaceae > PSRF01. The sequence continues at coordinate 14,469 of DATIBJ010000038.1, forward strand.
GTCGATATTGTCGCGGTCCGACACGAGTTCTTCACTGAGCCACGTGCTGGCAAACGTTTCGAAGATTTTCTAAAGGAACGAATGAAGGGGCGGTCTCCTATTAACGCTCGCCTGGATCAAGAGGGCCATGGAACCGTGGTCTTGTCGCCAGGCAATTGGTGGCTGCATGCGAAGTTGTCAGGCGACGAAGAGGTTGAATGGCGGCTTCCTTTAACGGTTACCCGCGAAAAACAGACGATTGAACTAACCCCGCAGAACGCCTACACGCGAAGCCGCTCTTTTTAATGTTCGATAAACTTCAGTTTGTCGATAAGCTGCGGTTCGGCCAACCTCTCAGAAACGACGCAGTTGAATCAACCGAAACTTATCGACAAACTAAAGTTTATCGAACATGAAAGCGCTGCGCGTCGATAAGAAGCGTCTCTCACTCCGCAACATCGAAAAACCCGAGCCCGGCGGCGAGGCACTTGTGCGCGTGCTCCTCTCCGGCATCTGCAATACCGACCTGGAGATTGCCCGGGGCTACGCAGGTTTTTCCGGCACGATCGGACACGAATTCGTTGGCGTTGTAGAAGAAGCTGCTGACAATCAACTGATCGGAAAGCGCGTTGTTGGAGAGATCAATGCTGGTTGCGGTCGTTGTGATCTCTGTCGCAGAGGTGATCCGCGTCATTGCGCTTCGCGAACAGTTCTTGGAATCGTCGGACGCGACGGCGCCCACGCTGAATACTTGCGTCTGCCACCACGGAATCTGATTCCACTGCCTGCAAAGATCGCGGATGAGCATGCTGTGTTCACCGAGCCACTTGCCGCTGCGTGTGGGATTCTCGAGCGTGTTTCAATCTCGAAGACAGATCGGGTTGCGGTGGTCGGTGACGGTAAGCTTGGTCTACTTTGCGCCCAAGTCGTTGCGCTGACGGGAGCACAAACCACAGCGATCGGAAAGCATTCGAACAAGCTGAAGATCGTCGCGCGCCGTGGCGTCGAAACTATGACGGCAAAGCAAGCCGCAAAAAGAAAGAGAGAGTTTGATGTTGTCGTTGAAGCATCCGGATCTGCAGCAGGCTTTGCTCTCGCCCTCGAACTTCTTCGATCCAAAGGACAGCTTGTTTTGAAATCAACATTTCACGGCGCAACTGAGTTTGAAGCTTCTCGTGTCGTCGTAGATGAGATCAGTATCGTCGGGTCGCGTTGCGGACGATTCGCCCCGGCGATTGATTTGCTGAATAAGGATGCGATCGACGTCGATAGTCTGATTAGCGAAGAGTATCCGTTGAGCGAAGCTGTGCATGCGATGTCACGTGCCGGAGCAAAAGGTGTA
>DATIBJ010000039.1:0-4062 GCA_035457565.1 Pyrinomonadaceae bacterium
CGCGACGCAGTCGCGCAGATCTGTTCGCTTCGCTCATTGCGGACGAGGACGTCCGCGCTCCCAGTATTACTTGAAATCTGGGAATCTGCTTAGGCCGTTGCCAGCGACTCATGCACGGGTTCGATTTTGTTCGCTCCTGTCTCCGCCACCAAATTCGAGGCGCGGAGCAAACTCTCGAAGGTTCCCGCATCTGTCCACCAGCCATCAAGTTCTTCCCAGGTCATTTCGCCGCGCTCGATGTACGCATTGTTGACGTCAGTGATTTCCAACTCGCCGCGTCCTGATGGTTTCAACGTGCGAATGATGTCGTACACGTCACCGTCGTACATGTAGATTCCGATAACAGCGTAAGCCGATTTTGGGATCTCCGGTTTCTCTTCGATTCGCAGGACCTCATGTCCGTTGAGTTCAGGAACTCCGAAACGACTGGGGTCGGAAACTTTCTTGAGGATGATCTTCGCGCCGGCACCTTGATGACGATAAGCACGGACGGCCGAGCGGATGTTTCCTTCAATGATGTTGTCACCGAGTATCACGCACACAGGTTGGCCTGATGCAAAGTGTTCGACCAACGAGAGCGCCTGGGCAATTCCACCCTCACCTTCCTGATACGCGTAGTTGAGATGCTTGAGACCAAATGCTTTGCCATTCCCCAAAAGCCGAAGAAAATCGCCGGCGGAGTTTCCGCCTGTGACGATCATGATGTCGGTGATGCCAGCATTGACCAACGTCTGAATCGGATAATAGATCATGGGTTGATCGTAAACGGGCAACAGATGCTTGTTGGTAACGGAAGTAAGGGGTCGCAAGCGCGATCCCAGTCCGCCGGCTAAGACAACTCCCTTCACAGTCAGTTCTCCTTCATCAACGTTCGGCACGAACTTTCAAAAAATCTCCAAGGCGACTCGCGCGTAGTACGGCATTCGCTGAATTCTTTAACACTCTACGACGAGGACTCTTCATTAAAGTTTCGTTCAATCGGTAGTCGGCGTTAACTCTAGAATGACCTGCATTGTCTTGAGGTCCGACAGATGCTTGTTCTCCCCTGAAAGCGCCCGCCAATTCAGTTAGATTCAGGCCTTCCGTTTGCACCTGGACCTTGCGAAATCCATGCTCTGATAAAAGCCTGGCAAGTCCACGTGTAGAAAAAAGATGTAGATGTTCGGGCGGCGAGATTATGCTCCAATTCAGTTTCAAGACGCGCGCGGACGCTCCATTTGAGTGAGGAGTGGTGGCCCAAAAGATCCCACCCGGCCGGAGAATGCGCGCGACTTCCGCTACTAAAGCGGCAGGGTCAGGCACGTGTTCAATTAACTCGGCCGCCGTTACGACATCGAAGTGCGCCGTCGGAAATGCTGCCTTTACGAGCTCACCAGGAAAAACTTTCAGACCCTGATTTCTAAGATGTTGAACTGTCGGCAGAGATAGTTCCACACCTTCAGCATCCCATTTTGCTTTTTTCGCAGCCAACAGGAGTGCTCCTGCTCCGCAACCTATATCAAGCAATCGGTTCGTACTACGGTACGGCGCGAAGGAGGCAACAATCTCGTCAAGTCGAGTCGTTACGAATTCAGGAACCACGAGATTCTCGTCGTTGTAATAGCCTCCTGATTCGTAATGCATCCTGGATTCATTTGTCGGAAGCAACGACACATATAAGGTGCCGCACGCCTGGCAACGAAGCAATTCAAAATCGCGTTTCGTTCCTATTGAGGTGCCCCGTGACAAGTTGCACGCAGGACAGTTGCGAATGGAATCGCAGGCTGGGATCGTTTGGGTGCTACTGCTACGTTTTGGTTCAGGAATCATGAGAGGTTTCAGGAACGTCAGTCGATGAAGCGTTGAAACCACAATTCGAGCATTAACAACGTCCACAGTTGATGCGAATGATCGCGCTTAGAACTTACGTGGTCGTCGATCAGTCGTTCGATTGCTTCTCGTCTAAACAATCCGCGCCGCAGGGCCTTCTCCGACAAAACAACTTCCCGCAGGAACGGCTGCATTTTGCCGCGAAACCAATGACCGATTGGTACTCCGAACCCCATCTTAGGGCGATCAAGATTCTCATCAGGCAAGAGCCGGCGCAGCACCCGTTTCAACACATACTTCGTCGTCAAGCGTCTTAACTTCAGTTTCTCCGGTAAGCTCGCCGCAAACTCAATTACGTGATGATCCAGAAATGGCGAGCGCGCTTCGAGCGACACCGCCATTGATGCGATATCGACTTTCACCAAAAGATCGTTGGGCAAATAGGTCATGATATCCGCAAGCATCGACGCATCGATTACGCCGGCTCCGTTGGCATGTGTGAACCAGGGCTCGATGGTGTTGGTAGCGTCGATACCATTTGTTTGCTGGCCAAAGCTATCTGAGTACAGCGAGGTTTTCGACTCTCTTGAAAACACACTTACCCAGTGCATGTATCGATCTACCTTCGGAAGTGAGGCCGCTTTTAGAAACCTCTTTGCCGATCTCACCACACTTCGTCTCGTTTCTGAAGTGGGTACGAGATTAATGGCTTGCCTGATAACGTATTCCCGCAAGAGTGGCGGCAACTTTCGATATCTCTCCGCGAGACTCATGGCCGCATATCGCTGATAACCAGCAAACGATTCATCCCCACCATCACCGTTTAATGCAACGGTCACATGTTTTCGTGTTTCTCTCGAAACGTAATAGGTTGGGACTGCCGAGGAATCAGCGTAGGGCTCGCCGTAGTGCTCAACCAGGATCGGCAACACTTCAAGTGCGTCTGGTTTGACAATGAACTCGTGATGGTCGGCGCCAATATGTTCGGCAACTCTTCGCGCGTGGTGTAGTTCACTAAAATCTTGTTCTTCAAATCCGATCGAAAACGTTTTTACTCGTTCAGACGACTCTTCACTCATCAACGCAACGACGGCGCTTGAATCGATGCCGCCGGAAAGAAACGCGCCGAGAGGTACTTCTGACATCAGGCGAATTCGTACGGCTTCGCGCAGAATCTCAATCGTGCGCTCGCCTGCCTCTTCTTCGGAGATCTTCAGCTTATGAGAAAAATCTGGCAGCCAGTAGCGGTCAGTCTTAATCTCGCCTTTGCGCCAACGCAGCGTGTGGCCGGGTTCGAGTTTCCTGATCGACTTGTAGGCGGTGAGTGGCGCAGGCACGCACATGAACGTGAGGTATTGATCGATCGCATGCGGATCGATTTCACGACTGACGTCCGGATGTTGCAATAAAGCAATGAACTCAGAACCAAACACCAGCTGACCGTTAACTTGCGCGTACAGCAGCGGCTTCTTACCGACACGATCTCGAGCCAGCAACAGTTCCTGCGTTCGTTGGTCCCAAATTGCAAAAGCGAACATCCCGCGCAGATGCTTGGGACATTCTGCGCCGTATTCGTCATACGCGTGAATAATCGCTTCAGTGTCGCTGTTGGTGTAGAACTTGTGCCCGAGTTTTTCCAACTTCCTGCGTAGTTCGAGATAGTTATAGATCTCGCCGTTGTAGACGATCCAGGCAGTCCGATCCTGGTTGTGAATTGGTTGATGGCCACCGGCGACGTCGATAATCGAAAGGCGGCGCATGCCCAGACCGGCTGGCCCGTTGAAGTAGAAGCCGTCATCGTCAGGGCCACGATGACGGATCGCCGTGCACATGCGCGTCAATAGCGCTTCGTCAACGGATTTTCCGTCGTTACGGACAATGCCAACAATCCCACACATTATGATTCACAAGGAAAGATCCGATTGGGCTCGCGGAAACAAGGGGTAATTCTAACTAACGAATGGTATCGTGTCCAAAAAGGCTGCTTGGGAAGAGTCACATCTAGCGTGAGCGGGAGTATTTTGGTTCGTGTTTAGTTCGTGTTTAGTTCGTGTGATTTCGTGGATCGTTCCATTTGTCCAGAAAAACAAGGACGATCCACGAAGTCACACGACCAACACGAACCTCGTTACCACCGAAAGCGCCTGCTTCGCAGACGAGGACGCGTTTCCGACATCAGATTGAGCGTTTGCTAAAATGTTTCGTCATTCGCATCATAGAGTCCAATTACCTTCATTCACGTGTCTGAAGCAA
>DATIBJ010000040.1:0-68115 GCA_035457565.1 Pyrinomonadaceae bacterium
GAGGGAACTTTTTTTCACCTTCATCAATCAGTTTTTCTAGGTCGTAAATGCCTTTTGGGGTAATACTGAAGGCGCTAACCCTTGAGGCCTCCTTCGCAAAAACTAACTCAAAGACTCCCATGATGTTTTGAACCGCCATCAAATCTCGACCCTCCAATACTTTTTCAGCGCCCCATCTTCGAAGAATCTCGTTAACACCTTTCAGCATGGATTCGGCTTCCAGACGCGCAAGCGGAAAACTCATGCTCGTGGTATGCACGAGAAAGCCCTGTAGGGCCAACGTGGCGCTCGCTAGGGTGCGTAGTTGATCAGCCGAATCGTCGCCTAGCTGCATCGTCTTGAGACGCTCTATGGATGCCCCGTAGTGATAGAACCGGAAAAGATTTATTCTCTGCATATCGCCTCCAGCGACTGGATAAAACCACCAGTCTTCGTAGGCCAACATGCTATCACTCAGGAACGCTGATTCGTCAAGTATATTATTACCATTGAAATGGTTTGCGGCACTATAACACGACGCGCAGCCTTTAACATGCCTCGACCCCAACCTAAAGGTTGGGGAGAATGAGAGGTTGAGTATTTACAACTTGTCTATTAATCGTCGGGTGCAAGACAATCGAGACGGCGCAGGGAAAAGAGCGTTCGGGGACTCGTTGATCTGTGAAAACCGGTGGATCTGCTTTCACTCACCAGCAAAGACAGGCGGCTTTTCTGTGAACGGCCGCGCCTGTTCATAAGCGTACGCCAGTTTGAACAGGGTCGGCTCAGACCAGTAGGGCCCAAGGAGTTGATAACCGATTGGTAGGCGTTCGGCCGAAAGTCCGCAAGGTGCGCTGAGTCCAGGCACTCCTGCGAGATTCGCTGTCACCGTGTAGATGTCGTTCAAATACATCGCCAGGGGATCATCAACCTTCTCACCCAAACTGAAAGCCGCAGTCGGAGAGGTAGGAGTAATAATCGCGTCACATTTTTTGAATGCGTCGAGAAAGTCGTTCTTGATCAAGGTCCTGACTTGTTGCGCCTTGCGGTAATACGCGTCGTAGTAACCGGCTGACAAAACGTAAGTGCCAAGCATGATGCGGCGCTTCACTTCTGGGCCAAAACCTTCCTCGCGAGTCTTGCGGTACATCTGACGCAATTCAGGGGCGTCTTCCGCGCGAAAACCATAGCGGACGCCGTCAAACCGTGCGAGGTTCGACGAAGCTTCCGCCGTTGCGATGATGTAGTAGACTGCGATGGCGTAGCGAGCGTGCGGCAGATCTACGTCGATGATTTCTGCACCGAGGTCGCGAAATGTGTCGACGACCGATCGCACTGTCTTTGCGACCTCATCGTCAAGACCAGCGCCGAACAGCGCCTGCGGAAAGCCGATTCGCGCTCCCTTGATATCGGAGGTAAGTGCTGCGGTGTAATCAGGTACCGGCACATGCGCAGTAGTCGCATCATATTCATCACGTCCGGCAATTACGCCGAGAACGCGTGCGACCTCACGTACGTTGCGTGCGAACACTCCAACTTGATCCAGCGATGACGCAAAGGCCACAAGACCGTAGCGCGAGTTGCGGCCGTAGGTTGGTTTCAAGCCGATCACCCCGCATAGTGATGCGGGTTGGCGTACGGAACCGCCAGTATCTGAACCGAGGGCGACGGGAACAATTCCCGACGCAACCGCGACCGCCGATCCGCCGGAAGATCCTCCGGGAACCCTCGTTGTGTCCCAGGGATTCTTGACTGGTCCAAATGCTGAATTCTCGTTCGACGAACCCATCGCAAACTCGTCGCAATTCGTTTTGCCAATCACTACTGCGCCGGCCTTGTGAAGACGCTCGATCACAGTGGCGTCGTACGGCGGATGGTAGTCACTGAGAATTCGAGAGCCGCATGATGTTTGAAGTCCGCGGACGCAGATGTTGTCTTTGATAGCGATCGGAGTCCCGTGCAGCAACTGTGAACCAGGCGAGTTGTCGAGTTGATCGGCACGCTTCAATGCACCGTCACGATCAATCTCAAGAAACACATTTAACGTTTCGTTAAGCTTCTCTGCGGCATTGATTGCGGATTCAACTCTTTTGCGAGCCGTGGTCATGAATCAGTCTTTACAAAACCTTCGGCACTCTGAAATGTCCTTCAGCCGGATCCGGCGCTTCTTCGAGTGCGACCTTTTGACCGAGCGACGGTTTGAGCTGATCGTTGCGTGAGGAATCGGTGCCTTCGGCCTCCGGGGTTAATCCACCGAAGGCAGGCTCGACATTCTTGGTGTCGAGCTCATTAAGTTGTTCGACGTAGCTGACGATGTCGGCGATCTGTGTACTAAACGTCTTCACCTCCTCTTCATCGAGCTCCAGGTGGGCCAGTTGCGCGACTTTCTCGATGTCTGCTTTTGTTATCGGCATCTAGTTCTATTCAGCATTGTCGCGACGGCGTGCGAGTGTGCCCGCTGCAGCACGGATGAATTTCTCTCGCAGTTGAACATCAGCAATTACGCTCGCAGCGGACGATATCTCCTCCGGCACTTCCGTGGGCGACTGTTCGCTCGAGTTTCTCCGATCTGGATTTACAACGGTCGGGTCGACGACCAAATTCACTTGTTTGACCAATGCCTGGCCGAGAATAACGTTTGTTTTGTAGATCAGTTCGCTGATCATTGCGCGCAATTGTTTTTGCCAAACCGCGTCAGCAACTGCAACTACAAGTGTGCCGTCTTTCAGGCTCACAGGGACGGCATGTTGCCTCAGACCATCGCCCGCCGCGCGCTTCCATGCTGCTATCGTCGCAGCCGTAGTTACGTCGGGATCATCACCGATCGAGCGAAGGATACTCGGAAGCGTTTTGATCAGTTCTTCCACAAGGTCTGACAGTGTAGCGAGAGTAATAATGATCGGCAAAGTCGCAATACCCCCAAACGGCAATTGGGACGTCACTCAACGCAGTGGCAAAGCAGTCAGTACGACCTCGCGGCAGAAGCTGTGAAAACAATCAGACAGGCATAGAGATACCACCCGTTTTACACAGGGAGTGGAAATCGAGGTAGATCCGCGAAACTTGCAACGTACAAAACATCAGTGGCTCAAGTTTCACTGTTACACCATTGCGCCTCTCTGGTTCGCTGGGCGCGGTGCATTTGAAAGTTCAAGTTCCACGCGCGCGTGAAGCGGAGGCGTCTAATTATTTTTCACGACTTCTACCGCCAGGTGTTACTGACTGCAACCCACGCAAATGGATTTTTGCAAGAGGCTCTGAAGCATATCGGACATTTGTTTGCCACATTCCTCTTGGCTTGACGCTCGAGTCCATTCACGCCAAGCTGGGGCATTTCAAAGCTGGTTTATGAGCCAATGCAAAGATTCGAGAAACTAATTCTTGCGTCTCGTAGTCCGCGTCGAGCGGAAATTTTACGCAGTGTTGGCTGGCCGTTCGAAGTGATCGTCGTTGGTGTGGACGAGACGCCGGAAAACGGAGAAGCGCCGGAGCATTATGTCTGCCGGCTAAGCCTCGCCAAGGCGAAAGCTGTCGCTGCGACTATGAATGAAGGATTGATCCTCGGTGCTGACACTACGGTCGTGATCGATAATGAGATACTGGGCCAACCAGCTGATGACGACGACGCACGACGTATGTTGAAGCTGTTGAGTGGAAGATGGCACCAAGTACTCACAGCCGTAGCTCTCGTTCCCGCTAACAATAGATCCGAACCAGCAGTCGGCGTCGAAACAACGCGAGTGCGATTCGCAGAGTTATCCGATAGTGAGATCGATTGGTACGTATCAACCGGTGAGCCGCTCGACAAGGCTGGTGCTTACGGAATTCAGGAGAAGGCGGCGCTTTTCATTGAGGAGATTGAGGGCGATTACTTCAACGTTATGGGATTGCCGATCAGGTTGGTCTACGAACTACTCAGACAAACGCGAGCTTAGAACATCAACGATCCGCCGTCCACGTTAATCGCCTGACCATTGATTCCTCTGCCTTCGTCAGACGCGAGCAGCAGCGCCACAGCCGCGACTTCTTCAGCGGTCACCAATCGATGTTGTGGACTCATCTTCTTGAGTGCTTCGAGAGCCTCTGCCTCTGAACGGCCGGTGCGCGCTTTGATCTTTTCGATGCCGCGCGAAACCATCTCCGTATCGACATAACCCGGACAAATAGCGTTTGCAGTGATTCCCGCGTTTGCGACTTCATGAGCGACGGAGCGGGTTAATCCCAGGACGCCGTGTTTAGAAGCCGCATAGGCTGAGATGTAGGGGGCGCCTGTCTTTCCGGCGATTGAAGCGATATTAATGATTCGACCCCAATGTTTCTCGATCATGGATGGCAGCGCGGCGCGTGTGCAATAGAACGTTCCCGAAAGGTTTATGTTCAGATGTCGATGCCAGAGTTCATCGTCGGTTTGGACCAGCGGGGCACTCTCGGCGATACCTGCATTGTTAACGAGGATGTCAGGTGCGTCCTCGTCAAAAGCAGTGCGGGTTGCACTATAGAATTCATTAACGTCCTTCAGGTCAGAGACGTCACACACGTCGTAAAACGTATCGACTCCAAACTGTTCGCGAATTTCCGTCGCGACCTTCTCAACTTCTGCGCTGGTACGTGAACAGAGAGCTATACGCGCGCCCTCACGTGCGAACGCAAGTGCGATCGCGCGACCAATGCCACGACCGCCACCGGTGATAAGCGCAATTTTGTTTTTGAGCATAGATGTGTTCGATAAACTTCAGTTTGTCGTCAAACAACCCTGATACTCAACTTCTAGAAATCTCCGGTGCGTGAATTCCTGAAAGCAGTTGGACGAAACTGAACCTGACGACAAACTGAAGTTTATCGAACATTAGTGGCCAGTGAATCTCGGTTCGCGCTTCTCAAGAAACGCCCGAACACCTTCGTGCCCATCCTCCGAAGCAAAACACCTCAGTTGTGCTTCAGTTTCGTATCGCAACATCTCTTCGAGATCTGCTTTCTCACTCATGTACACGGCCTGCTTCGCCGCTGCTACTGCAATCGGAGGGGCTCCCCGCAGTTTCTCGGTAAGCTGCTGCGTTGCTGCGTCTAACTCCTCAGGCAAGACAACCTGATTAACGATACCCAAACGCATCGCCTCAGCAGCATCGATTGTCCGCCCGAGCAAGAACATCTCACACGCGATATTCGGCGTTACAAGACGCGGCAAGAAATATGTGCCGCCCCAGTCCGGATGAAGGCCTATCTTTACAAATGATTGAGTGAATGAGGCATCGGTCGAAGCGATGCGAAAGTCACAGGCAAACGCGAGATTACATCCAGCTCCTGAAGCGACTCCATTGACGGCAGCCACGACAGGCTTCGTCATGTTTCTGATCGCCGTGATCACTCTTCGACCTGCACCGAGGATGCGTGCGAACTCTTCGCTATCGTGGCGTTCCATCAACTCAGCCATAAACCGGACATCGCCTCCGGCACAAAAAGCCCGGCCGGCTCCCGTGATAATGACGACGCGAACAGTACGATCACTTCCGGCGTGTTCAAGTGCTTCGGCGAGATCGCGCCTCATGTGACCGATAAACGCGTTCAGCTTATCTGGCCGATTCAGCGTGATTGTCACCACGCCTTCGGTGTCAGAGATAAGGATGTGTTCGTATGCAGACATAAGGTTGGTGGCTTAGAGCTCTGTTGTTAGCGCTGTGTACTTTGTGTTTAGTGCTTGGTGCTTGGTGCTTGTTACTTAACTCTGTGCTTCGTACTCGTCGACTAGTACACAGATCTCTAACGACAAAAGCACAAAGACCAAAGACCTACCTTCCTTTAAACTCAGCTTTCCTCTTCTCCGTATACGCCGCCAACCCTTCTCTCGCATCTTCCGATTGGAAGAGTTGTTGTTGCAGCTCACGTTCAAGAGCAAGACCTGATTCGAGTGGAAGCTCCGCACCGGTCTGTACGCTACGCTTGATTCGTCCAACCGCGTACGCTGCACGCTTGGGCGTAGTAAATTGTTGCGCGTATTCCATCACTTGCTCGCGAAACTGTTCGATACCTTCACATTCGATTAACTCATTCACAAGTCCGAGTTCAACGCCTCGCTCGAAATCAAAAAGTTCACCGGTGGCCATCAGCTCGATCGCTTTCGATTTGCCAACGAGCCGTGCCAAACGTTGAGTGCCGCCCGTGCCAGGCAAGACGCCCAGTGACACTTCCGGTAATCCCATCTTGCCGGCACCTTTGCGAGCCACACGTAGATCTGCGGCCATCGCAACTTCCAGCCCGCCCCCGACGCAATGGCCATTGATCGCTGCAATCACCAGTTTCGGGGTTTGTTCCAGACGCGACAGCGTTTCGTTCGCATGCAAGCAGAAATAGTACTTGTAGGTGGGTGTTACCTTCGCAAGCATTTGAATATCGGCGCCTGCGCAGAAGAATTTTTCTCCTGCTCCAGTGATCACTATCACCTGAACGCCCTCATCCATCCGAGCAGCGAGGATCGCCTGATCCAGCTGCTGCATCATCTCGTAGCTGTAGGTGTTAGCCGGCGGATCGCTAAGAGTGATCACTGCTAAACCGTTATTTATTTCGACGTTTAGTTTCGAAGTCTCTTCCATGAATATTTACGACGCCCATTCGTAAACTGAAATATGCTTCTGACTGTCTGACGTGAACGGTTCACGCTGCCAACCGGTGTAACGTTCACGCAAACGCAGACCTGCTACCTGAGCCATAAGATCCAACTCCGCCGGCCACGCGTAACGAATGTTAACTGGATAAAGTTTGACCTGTCCGTCCGTCATGACAACTTTTTGACTTACGACTCTTTGTGTTATCGGATCATGTTCGGAGACGTCGAGCTCAAGACGATCTGTAATAATCCTCATGGGCCTAATCGCGTGGCCCTTTATGAACCGCGTTACATCCGGAACAAACGCCTCGATTACAAAGGTACCTGTTTTCGCCAGGTGCTTCGCGACGTTTTGAAAACAACACACCTGCATTTCCTGCGACTGCAACGCAAAGAAGGTGTTGAAGACGACGTAGATTAGTTGAAACTCACCTTCGACCGGAACGTCGGCGAAGTTTCCCATCGTCACAGTGATCTTGTCGACGCCTGGCTTCCCACGCAAACGCGCGATCATCGATTCCGACGCGTCAATGCCATGAACCGCCAGATTGTTATTAGCCAGTGGCACAGCGAAGCGACCGGTGCCGATCCCGAGTTCTAGTACTTTGCCGCCGTTTGCCAGTTTGGTGAGAAAAGCGATGGCATCTGGATCCGCAGTTGGGAACCAGTCGTCGTAAACACCCGCTACACGTTCGCCGTACGTTTCATCCTTGTATTCAGTCATGTTTCTTTCGCGAACGAGGGAACGATCAGTCGCTAGTGCCACGCCAGATGCTCAGGTTTTCGGTCCGCTTGGGGAGTCGGACACTTTGAGCTTCGAAAAGACTTCCTGACAGGAAACCACCAAGGAAAAGCTGTGTCAGGTTCTGCGCCAAATCATTTACTTTCAGTTTGCCGGCCGGATCATACCAGTTGTAGATCCAGTTCATCATGCCAAAAAGGGCGTATGTCGCCACGGTGAGATCGACGCGTTGGCCGTTTGTTTGAGCCTGGACCTCTTCGAGGATGCTGCGCGTGAGTTTGGCATACGTGTCTTTGCGGGTTGAGACGTGCGCATACATGTCGCCTCTCAGAGATTCGGCTTCATGCGAGAGCACTTTCATTTCCGCCATGTTGGCGGCAAAGAACGAAAGATGGTTTTCGATCATGACGCGAAGCTTGATGACCGGATCGTCAACTTCGCGAAGACGTTCCTCAAGACGCTCTAGCACACGACCAAAGCAGTTGTCCTGAATAAGAAACAGCAGCTCTTCTTTCGATTTGCAGTAGTGATAAAGCCCGGCGAGGCTTACGTTGGTGGCGCGTGAAATGTCGCGCATGGATGTGGAGTGATAACTCTTTTCGGCGAAGATACGCGCAGACGTACGAAGAATGAACTCGAGCTTCTGATCGTAACGAGCCGAGATCGATTTCGGATTCCTTTTTGAATCGTCTTGAATCATATAAATCAACTCAGTGGCAAACAGTCGGTGCCGAAACGCGGTAGCGTCGGGTCTACGTTACGATGAGCGGCCCTGACAGTGGACGTTAACCCGACGCTACCGCGTTTCGGTACTGACTGTTTGCCACTGCGTAATGCCCAAGACCACGTCTAAAGCTTCACATACTCAAACTCAAACGGCAGTCCTTTAATGCCCGCGGCCGGCGGCGCAATCCAGTTTGCGATCTTTCCTGGCTCCGTAACCGGCTTCATCAAACTGCGCACGTATTCGCGATCTTCCATGGTCGGCAGCCACTCGTTCTTTCGTCGTTCGAATTCCTCTTTTCCAATCAACCTCCCGGCGATATCAAAATAATGACCCGCATATTCGCCAACATGTCGGTGAAAGAGCGGTGAAGGCAAGTAGAGGCGTTCGAGCATTCCCTCGTCAGCGAGCACTTTGTTCCAGCGCGCCAAACCTTTCTCACAATCCCTGACGTACTCGCCGCGCAGTACTTCGTTCAAAGCGTTACGCAAAGGAACCTGACGCTCTTTCAACTCGTCACCGTCAACCGTCAAGAGCGTGAATTGATCGTCGGCGATAACATGATCCTGATATTGGTCTTGTTCTTTGTATCGACCCTTCAAGCCCGCCGCGAAGAAATCAGCGGAGTTGGAACTGATCTCACCGCCGAAAAGATCGAGCGAATAACTGAACCAGAAATTGATGTACTTCTGAATAATATCGAGGGGAATTCCACCAAGCTCCCGCACGTCTCCCTGCTTCATCAATTGCGCCGTTCGTTTGACGACGCGACCGAGACCGGTGTCGCCAACAAACATGTGATGGGCTTCTTCGGTCAGCATGAACCGGCAGGTGCGTGCGAGCGGCTCGAATCCGGATTCTGCGAGTGCTGAAAGCTGATACTTACCATCACGGTCAGTAAACATCGTGAAGGCGAAGAAGTTGAGCCAGTCGTCACACGGCTGGTTAAAGGCCTCGAGGATTCTGGGTTTGTCTGGATTGCCGCTGCGTCGTTCGAGCAGAGCTTCCGCTTCGTCACGGCCGTCGCGACCGAAGTAACCGTGCAGGAGATAGACCATAGCCCAAAGATGACGACCCTCTTCAACATTCACCTGGAATAAGTTCCTCAGGTCGTAAAGCGAAGGACAGGTTTTCCCCAACTCGCGCTGTTGTTCGACTGACGCTGGTTCGGTGTCGCCCTGTGTGACGATGATTCGCCGCAATGCGTTTCTAAATTCACCGGGAACTTCCTGATAAGCAGGTCTTCCATAATTGTCACCAAAACCGACTTTCGCATCCGGCTGCGCCGGCTCGAGAAAGATTCCCCAGCGATACTCCGGCATCTTCACGTAATCGAAGTGGGCCCATCCTTCGGAACCAACGTCGATTGCAGTGCGCAACCAAACGTCTTTTTCCTGAAACCCCTCGGGTCCCATTTCACGCCACCAGTCGAGAAAGTTTGGAAGCCATTTTTCCAGCGCACGCTGAAGCTTTTTATCTTCGGAGAGATTTACGTTGTTTGGTATGCGATCGTAGAGATTCATAGTCATTTTTGATTGTTGATTTACGATTGTCGATTGGCCGCTCTCGCCGAAGCCTCATCCAATCGGCAATGTTTAGGTCCGCTTAAAATCAAACTGCGGCTGTGTCGGCTTGCCGTAATTCGTTAACGCACCGTGTTCGCCAACGGCGTTTGGCCGTTGGAAGATCCAATTCTGCCAGGCGGTCAGACGTCCGTAGATCTTTGTGTCCATAGTTTCTGGACCAGCGAATCGCAGCGACGCTTCCATTCCTGTTAGCGCATCTGGCGATAGAGACGTTCGCTCCTCAATTGCTAAGCGGATTTCATCTTCCCAGTCCAGGTCGTCAGGCGCGAAAGTGACGAGACCCGCTTCCTCAGCTTCTTCGGTATCGAACCCACTCTGATGATTAAGGATCTCATCCACCTTTTCAGGTTCAGCCAAAAATCTCGATTGCAGACGCGTGAGTCCGTTGCTCATTGGCAGAGCGCCCGCAGTCAACCCCGAAACGCGCAATTCAATCTTCGCTTCAGCGTCATTCAACATGTAACTGCGATCGGCGCCCAGGACCAACTCCAACAAGTTGCCAGCGAAGCAGCTGCCAGGTTCGATGACCGCGAAAAGGCTCTTCGCTGTCAGATCCAGGCGGCGCAGTGTGCGTGCCATGTGCAAGAGAATCTCTCGAACAAGCCAATGGTTTCGATTTTCGGCGAGCGTTTGGTCCACATGGAGGACCTTCTCAATATCGCCTTCCGAGCGTATACAGATGACCCCGACCTCTGGCTCATTCACGCGCAAGTGCAGTAACGCGTCGTCTAATTCCCGATATGCTTGCAGCGGCCAATACGAGTCGCCTAGTTTTTCAATGCCTTCAGGAGTGTCCGGCAGATCTTCGGTGGGACCCTTAATTGTTAAATTAACGTTTCGCCTTTCGCGTTCGAACTCGAGCTTCACAAACTTGTATTCACGGCTATTAGGGCCTGCATTAACTTGCAGGGGATTTAGCTTGATCCCAGAGGCGTGTGGCTTCTGGTCCTTCACCAGCTCATCCACTCGCGCCTTAATTGAATCTTGAAACTTGCTCGTGGGGAATGAATCGTCGATGAGTCTCCACTCCTTGGCTCTCTTGCCTTTCAAGCCTTCAGCAAGCGTGGAAAAAACATCCGCACGGTCTCTTCTGATCTTTCGCTTGTCGACTAGACGAGTCAGTCCGCCTGTGCCGGGTAGCACTCCAAGCAGAGGCACCTCAGGAAGGGAGACAGCTGAGTTGCCGTCATCAACGAGATAGATCTCATCGCACGCGATTGCGAGTTCGTATCCACCTCCCGAAGCAGTGCCGTTCAATGCGGCAAGGTATCGACGTCCGGAGTGACGAGAGTCGTCTTCGATCGAGCACCTCGTCTCGTTGGTAAACTTGCAGAAGTTGACTTTGAACGCATGCGACGACGAGCCGAGCATGTAGATGTTTGCGCCGGCGCAGAAGATCCGCGGTTTCAAGCTGGTAATGACCACGGCAAGCACTTCGGGATGTTCGAAGCGTAAACGTTGGATGGCGTCGGCCAGTTCGATATCTACGCCCAAGTCGTAGGAGTTGAGCTTGAGCTTGTAGCCCTCGGCGAGCGTTTGATCTTCCTGAACATCCATCGAAAGGGTAGCGACTGCCCCATCTATTTGAAGGCGCCAATGCTTGTAGTTGTCGGGCGAAGTTTGAAAATTAATCATTCAGAACCAAATTCCAGTCAGACGTTCGAACGTTCGTTCGGATATTAGCTTGGCTCACTCCTCTGTGCAACCTCGGCGGGCTCTGTGCCTTTGTGGTGAGTGTTTTGTCTGATTCTTTCCACCGCGGAAAAACAGAGTGCACGGAGGTTTACACAGAGAGTTGGCAAACTACGCCTCCTTCGCCTACCTAAGAAAAGCGTCGCGAACACGCGATCTGTTATCCTCCATGCCTGCTGAACGCAATGCACGCACTAACAAGCTACTATCGAGTATTTGCACTGCTACTCGCCGCTGCTCCCTCAACTGTATTTGCTCAATCAATGACTTATCCGAAAGAGATTCGCGGCTATAAGCTCGAGCGAGCTGCCGTTGAATTGAAAGAGACCAAACAGAAAAACGAACAGCAGAACGGTGCGTCACAACTAATTCAATTCGGGAATCCTCGCGTCGCTGGTGTTACACCGCTCGGGATTACTCTGGAGATACCGGTAGTCGTCGCACCGGTGAAGCAGAAAGGCCGCGTTGATTTTCTTGTGTTTGAAAAGATGAAGGTCAACGGTACCGCAGTTGAGATCGATGAGTATCATCGCGCATTCGACCTTCCGAACAAGAAGCCGCTAACACTGAAAGAGCCACTTCGATTCTACGTCTATCTTCCGAATGCACTCATGGTAGTGATCGATGAATTGAATAGTAGTGTGAAGCAGTGGCCGATCACAGGAGTTGTCTATGTGTTTGGAAGATTCAACAAGAGTATCTTCAGGTTCAAGCGAGTAATTCCGATAGAAATCAATCTCATGACGCCGAATCCTCTGCACGAGAAATAGGTGTCAGGAATCCCAAACAGCTCAACCTCCATTCCCAGAGTCAACGTACAAAACATCAGAGTTCAAGCTTCGGTTCCAGAATTCAAGCTAATATAAACGCAGTACGGAAGGGCGGTTCACCCCCGCTCGAGAGCCATAACGATCAATCTCAGTTGCACCTTGACTGTGGAGCCCATGGTGAGTGTTAGGCAGGAAGCGGGGGTGCACCGCCCTTCCTTACTTGCATTTATCTCAGGTTGAGTCATTCCAGTTATCCTTGAGCTCTGACGTTCTGTACGTTGAACTGTGGGAATGGAGGTTGACTGTTCATCCAACCTGCTTGACAGTTCGAAATTCCGAGCGTAGGGTTTTGAAGCCTCCGAGGATCAGAGTCGTCTTAGAACGCTGGTCCACTGAGGCTTTGTCGTCTCAGAAGCTGGAGGCGAATCTGTTCTGGTGAACGGCGCGGTCTTCAAAACCGTTAGTGAGATCGCGAGAGCGGGCTCAGGTAGGTTCGATTCCTACACGCCTCCGCCAAGACAGTAGCCAGAAAGACGGTAAGCAGTAAACAGATCTTTACATTTACGAAACGCAGCATAGCTCGAAAGGAAATCCTCACATGATTCGAGACTGGGTAGAGCTGAACATGACTCCAGGCATCGGACCTCGCGCCGCTGCCAAATTGCTCGAACGCTTTGGTTCTGCTGAAGCCGTCTATAGCGCGACGCGCACAGAGTTGGAACAGTTGCGACTCGTCCCGGAGGCGATCGACACGATCATCGGTCGCGACTTGCAAGCAGCCGCCGAAGCCGAGATCAGGTTAGTCACAAAACTCGGCGGCGATATTCTTCTACTGGACGATGGAGTTTATCCCTCACCCTTACGTGAGATTTATGACCCTCCCATCGTCATCTACGTCAAAGGTTCGTGGTCAGAATGTTTAGATCAACCCTGTATTGCAGTGGTGGGATCTCGCCGGTGTTCAACTTATGGGCAGAACGCGGCATTGATGATCGCCCGCGATCTTGCTCATCGCGGGGTGACGGTGATTTCAGGCTTTGCAAGGGGAATTGATGCCGCCGCCCATCGAGGAGCACTTGAAGCGGGCGGACGGACCGTGGCAGTGTTAGGGACGGGGATCGACGAGTGTTACCCGCGCGATCACCGGAAGTTGGCGGCCGAGATTTTGGACAAAGGTGGCGCCCTGGTAACGCAATTTCCGCTGGGCACACCGCCGGTATCGGAAAACTTTCCTTACCGGAACCGCATCATTAGCGGTCTGAGCCTCGGCGTGGTTGTAGTCGAGGCTTCGGAGAACTCAGGCTCTTTGATAACCGCACGATTGGCGATGGAGCAAAACCGCGAAGTGTTTGCCATACCCGGCAACATCACTTCCCGCAATTCGTTTGGTACGAATTACCTGATTAAAGGTGCCGGAGCAAAGTTGGTCCAGCAGTGGCAGGACATCGCGACTGAATTGCCGCCACAGATCGCCGCGAGGTTATTGCCGCCACCATTTGGTGAAAAGAAAAAGGAGCAGTCGCTCGCGGATCGTCTCGCATTTGTGCCTGAAGGGTTGTCGCGCACAGAGACTTCGGTGTTTCGTTTGCTGGCACCCGACGCTCCATCTCATATCGACACGTTGATTGATCAGAGCCGGCTGCCGATTTCGGAGTTAACGAGCGCGTTGTTATCGTTGGAAATGCGCGAGCTGATAACGGCATTGCCGGGAAAGTGTTTCGTGCGGAAACTTTAAACGCATTGCCGATTGCCAATTGCCGATTGGTGGAAACGGTGGCGATCGGAGTCAAATCGCGCAGGCACCTAAACCACAATGAATCTCGCGCACAATCGGCAATCGGCAATCGGCAATCGGAAATAGGTTATGGCTAAGAATCTAGTAATAGTTGAGTCGCCGGCAAAGGCGAAGACCATAAACAAATACCTGGGGAAGGACTATCTTGTTAAAGCGTCGATAGGCCACATTAAAGATCTGCCATCAAAAGGACTCGGCGTCGATATTGAGCACGACTTCAAACCGACCTACGAAATAATTCCTGATTCTAAAAAGCGAAACAACAAGCGCATCGTTGCTGAACTGAAGAAAGCGGCAAAAGATGCCGAAGCTGTTTACCTGGCGGCTGATCCTGATCGTGAGGGTGAGGCGATCTGTCAGCACCTGGCCGAAGAGATTGTTCCCAAGCGACCCGCGAAGCCTGCGTTTCGTGTGATGTTCAACGAGATCACCAAACGTGCGGTAAACGAAGCTTTCGAACATCCACGCCAGATTGATGAAAACCTCGTCGATGCTCAACAGGCGCGGCGTGTGCTCGATCGACTTGTTGGTTACAAAGTATCTCCGTTGTTGTGTCGAACCATCGGTGGAAGGCTCAGTGCCGGACGAGTGCAATCAGTTGCGCTTCGGATGGTGGTTGAAAGAGAGCGCGAGATCGAGCAGTTCGTAAAAACTGAGTATTGGACGATTCTTGCAAATCTCAGTTCCAAACTTCCGCCCGCATTTGATGCCCGACTATTCAAAGTCGCAGACCAAACAGTAAAGACCAGCGGGTTCGATCAGGACATCAAGAAGAACGAGATTCTGATCGACAATGAGAACAAAGCCGCTGAGATCGTCAAAGAAGCTCAAGCCCAGACATTTGTCGTCAGCGACGTCACGACGAAAGAACGAAAGCGCAACCCGGTCCCGCCTTTCATCACCTCGAAACTACAGCAGGAGGCTTCGCGCAAGCTAGGTTTTGCCGTGAAGAAAACCATGATGCTCGCCCAGAAGCTTTACGAAGGTGTGGAAGTGGGCGAGGAGGGTGCGGTTGGCCTTATCACTTACATGCGTACCGATTCAACGCGCGTTTCCGACACGGCGCTCACCGAAGTACGCGACTTCATCGGCCAGCAGTACGGCGACAGGTATCTGCCCCCAAAGGCAGTTCATTACCGATCGAAAAAAGATGCGCAGGATGCTCACGAAGCAATCCGGCCGACAGACGTCTCGCGTACACCGGACGCGCTCGCAAAGTATCTGAACAAAGAAGAGCTCAAGCTTTATCGGTTAATCTGGCAAAGATTCGTTGCGTCGCAGATGACGGCGGCGATCTTCGATCAAACAACCATCGATATCGCAGCTGGTCGCTTTATCTTTCGCGCTACCGGTTCTGTCCAAAAGTTTGACGGCTTCTTAAAGCTTTACCAGGAAGGCCGTGACGAGAAGGCGGACGAGGATGATGAGGCTGAGCGAAGTTTGCCGCTCGTCGAAAAAGGCGAGAGGCTGAAGCAGAATTCAATTACCCCCGAACAGCACTTCACCGATCCACCACCGCGTTACACAGAGGCTACGCTGGTAAAAGCGCTCGAGGAGAAGGGAATTGGTCGCCCTTCAACTTATGCCGCAATCATGTCGACGATTCAGGAACGCGAGTACGTAGAGAAGATCGAAGGCCGCTTTCATCCAACTGCGTTAGGAAAAACTGTCAACGATCTTCTGATCGACGGTGGCTTCGACGATCTCTTCAACGAAACTTACACGGCGAGGATGGAAGAGGAGCTTGACGATATTGAAGAAGGCAAGACGGAGTGGACCAAAGCACTGCGGGACTTCTACAAGAAGTTTGAGCACGATCTGAATGCCTTCACGCGCTACGTGAAAGAGATCAAACTCGCTGAAACTCCCACTGAAGAGGTCTGTTTGAAATGCGGCGCCACCGGCATGGTAAAGAAGTTCGGACGGTTTGGGCCATATCTCAAGTGTCTGAACTGTGAGGCGACACGGGATGCTGAGCCGCCTGCGACAACAGACGGAGGTCGCAGCGCAACTGAATCATCTGATGGCAACGCGGCGGAAGAAGCTGAGCCGGAAGCATGCGAACTTTGCGGAAAGCCGATGCAGATGAAACGTGGACGATTTGGTCCATTCCTCGGGTGCACTGGCTATCCCGAGTGTCGCAACATCCGAAAGATTGCGAAGAGTGGCGTTGCTGCTCCGGCGCCGGTCCCGCTCGATGAGAAGTGCCCGGTAGACGGAGCACAGCTCGTACGACGTTTTGGCCGCTATGGAGAGTTTATTTCCTGTTCGAATTATCCGAAGTGCAAATACATCAAACAGGAAACGACTGGCGTCTCATGTCCCCGACCGGGATGCAAAGGTGAGTTGGTCGTAAAGAAATCGAAACGCGGTAAAGCTTTTTATGGGTGTTCTAATTATCCGAACTGCAATGTTGTTTACTGGGACAAGCCAGTAGTTGATACGTGCCCGCAGTGTAACGCTCCATTCCTGCTCGAGAAGACGACGAAGAAGCAGGGAACGATCCGCTATTGTGCCAATGAGGAGTGTAGGTACAAATCGAACGCAGCGCCGGAGATCAAACAGCCCGCCACCGACCGCCCACGCGCGACACGATAGCACTGATTTCGGATTTCGGAATTTCGGATTTTGTGTTAGTCAAGTAGCCGCATATCCTGCCTTATTCAAGATCGGTACTGAATTCCGATATCGTTCTATCGCTTCTACTTGGTATCTCCAGATAGAAGCGGTACTCGACCAACACAAAATCCGAAATCCGAATTCCGAAATCAGTGTTTGGACGTGCTCCGCGACTTGCAACCTTTCGCCCACCAGTGCAGTATTAGCATTCCAGTCCAATCTTCCGAGCCGCGGTAACTCCAGTTCCCGGCAAAACCATTAGTTGAGGAGAACCAACATGAACGTACGGCGCTATGCGGCAGCCTTACTGCTGTTGAACCTGTTCGTGTCACCGATTGCGATCTTCGCGCAACAGACACAACCTGCGGCGCAGCCTTCCAGTCAACCTGGACAGCAAGCACCTGCCCGCGATCCAAACGATCCCATTGAGCGAATCAAAGACGAAGGAATGAATCGCTCTCAGGTGATGAACACCCTGAGCTATCTGAGCGACGTCATCGGTCCACGTCTGACCGCGTCTCCTAATATGAAGAGAGCGAATGAATGGACCCGCGATCAATTGACCAGGTGGGGTCTACAGAATGGACATCTGGAGTCGTGGGGCCCATTCGGAAGAGGCTGGTCGCTGAAGCGGTTTTCAGCGCAGGTAACTGACCCGCAGGCGATTCCTTTGATTGCGTATCCGAAGGCGTGGTCGCCAGGGTTCACTGCGCCGCTCAATGCGGACGTCGTTTACGTGGATGCGCGTACCGAAGCCGATTTGGAGAAGTTCAAAGGCAAACTTAACGGAAAGATTGTTTTGACTGCTCCTCTGCGGGAGGTGTCAGCACATTTCGATTCGCAGGGGAGTCGTCTTACTGAAAAAGATCTTCTCACGTTGGCCGACGCTCCAGAGCCGCGACCTGGCGGCAACCGTGGAAACTTCCCTCGCAATGCAGCTGCTGCGTTTCAGTTGGCCAGCGCGAAGATGCGAATGTTCGATCAGGAAGGTGTTGCGCTTCTCGTCGACCCAGGTCGTGGCGATGGTGGAACAATCTTCGTTCAGTCAGCGACAGTCGTACCACGGGCGACCGGTGCCGTTTCAGGAGGACCCGCCGCTGTTCGCGTGCAGGACAAGAACGCGAAAGTGATCCCGCAGATCGTGCTGGCAATCGAGCACTACAATCGTATCGTTCGCATGCTGCAAGCCGGTGAGCCTGTGAAGATGGCCGTGGATTTGGCAGTCGCCTTCCAAGACACGGACCTCATGGGCTACAACACAATCGCTGAGATCCCGGGCACGGATTTGAAAGACGAGATCGTAATGCTGGGTGGTCACATGGATTCATGGCACTCCGGTACGGGCGCAACTGACAATGCGGCAGGCTGCGCAGTTGCTATGGAAGCGGTCAGGATCATTCAAGCGCTGGGACTGAAGCCACGTCGCACCATTCGCATTGCGCTCTGGAGCGGTGAAGAGCAAGGATTGCTTGGTTCGCGCGCGTACGTCGCCGAACACTTCGGCACCCTGGCACCTGCAACGACATCATCAGCGCCTCCCACGGGCACTCCCGCGAGTGGCAATGGCAACGGAAACAGCGCCGGCAATGGAGCCCAAACTCAGGTGCCAATGGCATTGACGAGAAAGCCGGAATACGAAAGGTTCAGCGGGTATTTCAATCTGGATAATGGTACAGGCAAGATTCGCGGTGTTTATCTGCAGGGCAATGAAGGTATCCGTTCGTTGTTCCGTCAGTGGCTCGCGCCTTTCAGAGATATGGGTGCGACGACGTTGACGATCTCAAATACTGGCGGGACCGATCACTTGTCGTTCGACGGAATTGGCTTACCAGGATTCCAATTCATTCAGGACGAGATCGAATACGACACTCGAACTCACCATTCGAATCAGGATGTATTTGATCGTATTCAGGCAGATGACATGAAGCAGGCGTCGACCATCATGGCTGCATTTGTTTACAACACAGCAATGCGCGACGAGAAGTTACCGCGGAAACCTGCACCGGGACAGAGATAAGAAAGGATGAAGGATGAGGGATGAAGGATGAATCGTTGAGTTGGTTCAACTTTCATCCTTTGTCCTTGTCATTCGATTCATTCTTTCTCTCATCGTCTCTCTTCATCCTTCATCCTTCATCCGTCATCCTTGCTTAGCGCGCCGTCACATACTCAACCAGATAACGCCTCAACTTGTCGCGATTCGCCTTTCGATACTCGCTGTAGTCCTGGGCGATCCCTCTATCAACCAGGGCATAAAGGATGAACGGTTCAAGTAATCCTTCGTCTGACAGCTTCACCAGATTCGCCAGCGACATATCCAGACGGGTGATCTTGTTTGCTTTCTGCTGTTGCTTCACCAGTTCAATTACACCCTGTAACGCCGCTACTTCTTCGCGCAAGCTATGGCGATAACTGGTCTCATTCGGATACGCCTTGGCAAACTCCGTCGACAGCCAACTTGTTCGGTAGCGCCCATATGCGGTCCATGCGCTGGTTCCGGTCACATCGCTTTTCAGATCCACCTCGTTTGGGTCAACCGCGATGTGGACATTGTTTTCTATTACAGACTTTACGGTCTTTGGTACGTCGACTTGCGGATGACCAAGTCGAACCCCGGCGGCTTCTGCCCACTGATTCAACCCATTCCACGTCAAACGGTTATACGGTTCGGCAATGACTGCGTCGATGTAACGCGTCTTTGCTTCATCCAACTTACCTGCACGCAGGAAGGGAGTCGCAGAATAACGATACGCAGTTTCGCGGTCGGGACTAATTTGTTGGGCGCGCGTAAACCATTCGGCCGCTTTCTCGTTTTGCCCGGCTTTGAGATACATGTCGCCGGCGAATAATGCTGCTTCGTATAGTTTTGGATCCGCTTTCAACGCGCGCTGATATGCTTCGGCAGCCTCAACAAATTGTCCGTTGACATAAAGAGTTTCCCCGTCGCGCATCGCATCGTCAGCTTCCTTTACAGACGAAAACACATCGTCGTTACCGCCGTCTTTTGGCAACGACTCAAGTAGCGACGTTAGCAGGGCATCTTTCACGCCAAGATCCCGCGCTTTAACCAACCACGTGCGCGCTTCAATTCGAGTTTGTTTTCGAAGTGCGGCGTCCTTTTGCAAACGTACTTTTGCCAGCAATGCAAAACCGTATGAAAAGGCGACCATGCCGTCGGTGGGTCGTTCCTTCGCCAGCTTCTCGAGAAGCGGAAGGGCGGCTCCCGCTTTTGCCTCTTCCCACAGGAGCTTAAGCGCACGCTCGCGTTCGGCGTCGGAAGTATCCTGCGCGATTGCTACGGTGTAGAGGTTAGGCAACAGGAGAACTAATGAAATGCAAAGATAACGGAGCACGCGGGGAAAGGAATTTGTCATAAAGTTTCCTCTAGACTGATTGAGGACAAGAACAGCTCGGAGTCTAGGAGCGTCTCAAAACTAAGTCAATGCAGTTAGTATGCGACTACGCTGCGCCGCCAGCATAACTAAAAAAAGCGAGTCCCCGTCGAGACTCGCTCCAAATAACTCCCAGGTTTCCTATCTATCAACTGAATTCATGGTTCCGCTCAAGTGCCGGCTGGTATCCCTCTGTTTTCATGTTTGCTCGAGGAGAACCGGTCGATCCAGGCGACGATTGTTCCTGGTCCTTTGTCGAACTCGGCAGATATTCACCGAGAAACTTCTTCAGTGAAGTAATGATTGCGGGCACGACCATCACCTTCGCCGTGTTCGCAAGTTCCTGGATTAAATTATTTCCGACGTCGCCTACTTCATCTTTCACACGACCATAAGCCTGAGTGTGCGTCAGCCGTTCGAGGAATCCCGGGCCAGTGTCTTCCTCGTGACCATTTCCACCTTGCCGCCGTTGCTCTGGCTGCTGCTTGTTCATGCTGGCGCTTGTCAACACAGGCTGCGCCGCGTAGCTTCTATAATCAGCGCCGTAATAATCGCGCGGAGGTTCTTCATCGCCCGCTACCATCGCTGCAACACCGTAGCCGACAACGAAACCAACACCGAGTGCTCCGACACTCCAAACAACCGGACGTCTCTTGACTTGTTCACGCCAGTCGAGTGTGTCTTTCACCGCTTGTACCTGATTAGCCACTGTCTCTTTAATCTCTGAAACCGTATTTGAGATCGAGTCGCGAGCTACATCCATTCGTCGCTGAAGTTCTTCTTTGGAGAGGTCTTCAGTCGACTGCTCCGGAGCCCGAGCCAATCCTAAAGTTCGTTCTTCAGCCATTCCTTGTCCTTTCTCAGTTCTTCAACTGATCTGGTTGGCACTAAGTCCTGCTTTGCCAGCCGACTCTTAATCGCCATGACAACAATTCCGCCAACCAACAGATAAAAGAGTCCGGTAACTACGAAACCAAGCGCGTACGTTGCCGGCTGGCTCAGATTCGCTTGTGCGAAGAGTGTCGACACGCCAAATGCGAGCGCGACATTCAGCAGCCCGAAGCCAATTAGCGCCACCACGGAAGCAATAGCCATGGTTACCGCACCGCGGACGTAAGCGTTTGCCTCTTCTTTGATCTCCACCTTGAACAAAGCAAACTGCGAATTGATCAGCTGCATTACATCGTCGCCCAAACGACTCAGCAAGGTGGGCAGCCCCTCGGTTTCAGCACGATTGCCATTGTTAACAACTAGACTCGTCCTTGTTGCCGCCATGATTCTTGACTCCCTTCGTTCAATCCAGAACCTATCGGCGCCCGCGCACAATCAATCCGAGCAGCAGACCTACGCCAGCGGAGATCAAAATCGCCTGACCGGGGTTCTTGCGGGCATAGTCTTTGGCGTTGTCAGCTAACTGACCGAGATCTGCGTTCTGCAGGTCCTTGATTTTGTCGCCGACGATTGAAACTTTGTCCGCCACGTAATCTTTCGCCTGTGTTGCGACTTCAGTGACCTTCTTGCCGTAATCCTGTGCTGTTTGGGAAAGCGCCGTTGCGGTACCGCTGGCAGTTCCAGGAGAGCCGGTGCTGCCGGTGTTGCCGGTTGTTCCGGGCGTTGAACCCGGAGTTGCGCCTGTTGATGTGTTACCAACACCTGCGCCTGCAGGCTGATCGAAACCTCTGTTTTGTGACATCGCGAAATTCTCCTTAAGTAGATCTAGACCTTGACGAACAGGATTGGGGAGCAAGCGATGTGCCGACAAAGCAGAGTCAGTGACACGTGATTTACAAAGGAAACCAGTTGCGGCATCGCGCGTTCATTGCGAAAAGCGTACAAGCGAAAGATCTTCACAGGTCGGGATTCATACGCTCGTTAGTCAGTAGTCAGCTTCCGTTGTCCGTTGCACACGGATTACAGACACCTGCGACTCACCACGGACAACTGACCACGGACTAACGACAATTCTGAAACCTCGCGTTGCTTGACACCGTATTTCCACGATGGTAAGTAAGTACTTACTTTACAGAGCCAGAGGGATTCCCTGCATAGAACAACTAAGGAAACGAAAACGAAATAAAAGTGAGTCGACAAATAACCGCCCCTGGCGCCGATACCCCTGGCGCCGATACCCCCAGCGCCGATACCCCTGGCGCCGATACCCCTAAGGCCGATACCTGCCTGCCAGGCTCTGCACGAATGGCTGGTGAAGAGCGTCGGTTACAGATTCTCGCCGTTGCCGTCAGTCTCTTTTCGAAGCGAGGTTTTCGCGGCACGACCACGAAAGAGATTGCCCAGGCTGCGGGCGTCTCAGAGGCGATGGTGTTTCGCCATTTCGCGACGAAGGAAGAACTTTACGCCGCCATTCTCGATCACAAGGCGTGCTCAGGTACCAATTTTGAGCCAGCTTCAATGGCAGCCGACGCGATCAGCCGCAAGGACGATCGTGGCGTGTTCGAGTCATTAGCGGTCGGTGCGCTGAAGTATCACGAGAACGATCCCGAGTTTCAGCGACTGCTGCTGCATTCGGCGCTTGAAAAACACGAACTTGCGCAAATGTTCTTCGATCAATTTGTGCGGCGTGTTTACGAGTTTCTCGGCGGCTACATTCGCCAACGACAACGCGAAGGCGCACTAATCGAAATTGATCCCGCGATTATCGTTCGTTCGTTTATTGGAATGGTCATGCACCATTCACTCAACAACAACCTTTGGGATCCGCAACGGCGCTTGCTGAACATTTCCAACGAAGAAGCTGCGCGTAACTTCACAGACATCCTTCTCAACGGCATCACCGTGACGAATGGACGTCGGGCGCGCGGTAGCTCAAGGAGGAACGGGTAAGACATGAATTCTCTCAGAGATCTTAAATTTGCAGCGCTCGCCCTGCTGCTCGCGGCATTAGCAGTGTTTGCGATTTCCTGTGGCGGGTCGAAAGCGAATGTCAGAAAAGACGAAACGTCGGCCGCGCCAGCGGCAGTTGAAGTGACTACTGCTGCGGCCATCGTTCGAGAAGTGCCGGGCTTCTTTGAAGCTACAGGCAGCTTGGCCGGCGATCAGCAAACGGATGTCGCGCCGCAAACTTCAGGCAAAGTTGTCGCTCTCGGCGTCGATATCGGTTCGTACGTGAAGCGCGGCCAGATGCTGGTGAAGCTCGATGATACGGAGTTGAAGCTCCGCGTCGATCAGGCGCTCGCTCAAGTGGAACAAGCGAAGGCTGCCTTACGCCAATCAGAAGAAAAAATTGGTCTACGCCCCGGCCAGGCTTTTGATCCAAATCGAGTCGCAGAAGTTGCAGCCGCAAAAGTCTCGCTCGATCTGGCTGAGAAAAACCTCCGCCGGGCGGAAAAGCTAATCGAATCCGGCGACGTGTCACGATCCTTTTATGACGAGCAACGTGCAAAGCGGGATCAACTGAACGAACAATACGAAGCGGCGTTGGCGCAGGCCCGACAGAACTATGCGGGTGTCGCCGTCGCGCGCACAAACGTCTCGAATGCTGAAGCACAACTGGCGTTAGCGCGGAAGAGTCTCTCGTACAGCGTGATCTTTGCCCCAATTGATGGCTTCGTCGCTGAGCGAGTGGCTGACCTTGGCGAATATGTCTCACCGCAGCAGAAGGTAGCGACCATCGTCAAGACCAATCCGTTAAGAATGCGGATCGACATACCCGAGCAAGCGATTCAAGAAGTGCAGGTGGGGCAGTCAGTTTCTGTCACGACGAGCGCGTGGCCAGACCGGCAGTTTAATGGTCGCATCGCGCGCACCGCACCGAGTGTTTCAGCGACGTCGCGAACTCTTACCGTCGAAGCTGAAATCGACAACAGCGGTGGAGCACTAAAGCCCGGGCAGTTCGCTACTGTCAAAATCTTGCAGCAGCGTGCGGCACCTGTCGTTTTTGTTCCTGCTCGCGCAGTCATCAGTGAGGCGGGAGTCAGCCGCATCTTCGTAATCAAGGACGGTCACGCTGAACAGCGTGTGGTCCAAACGGGACAGACCGAATCCGATTTAATCCAGGTGAAGTCAGGCGTTTCGACCGGTGAGCAGGTTGCGACGAGCAACCTCGAAAAGCTGAGTGATGGAATGGCTGTGAAACAGTGAACTTTGATCTTTGTGCCTTGTTCTTTGTTCGCAGATTTTTTTAGCCGACCTTCTAAACTGCGAGCTTCGAAGTACAAAGAACCAAGAACCAAGAACCAAGAACAAGAGCTATGCAAAAACTAGCCGAAATATGCGTTAGACGTCCGGTGTTTGCGACGATGTTGATTATGAGTCTCACCGTCGTCGGGCTGTTCTCCTACAAGTCATTAGGTGTTGACCTGTTTCCAAAGATCGATCTGCCGACGATCACAGTGACTGTCGTCAATCCCGGCGCTTCACCGCAGGAGATTGAGACGGAAATAACGGATAAGGTTGAAGGCGCAGTCAATACGATCTCCGGGATCGATGAACTACGTTCGACTTCGGTTGAAGGCGTCTCTCAGGTCTTCATTACTTTTCTGCTCGAGAAGAATCCTGACATTGCAGCACAGGAAGTTCGCAACAAGATCGATCTGATCGTTAACGACCTTCCGGTTACTGCCGAACAACCGATGGTGCAGAAGCTGGATACAGACGCTGCGCCGGTCGTTCGCATCGCTGTCTCGGCGCCGCGCTCGCTCCGTGAAGTGACGGACATTGCCGACAAAAAGATCAAGCAACAGATCGAGTCAATCAATGGCGTCGGTAATGTTCAGATCATCGGTGGCCGAACCCGTGAGATTCAAATTTGGGTTGATCCAGACAAGCTGCGTGCTTTCAACGTGACTGTCGCGCAGGTTGCTGACGCTGTTCGTGCCCAGAACCTGGAGGTTCCGGGAGGCCGCGTCGATGAGGGTACGCGCGAACTGACAGTCCGCACGATGGGGCGAATCATTGAACCCGCGGACTTCAACAACCTGGTCGTCGCAAATCGCGGCACATACGCAGTAAAGCTCAGCGATGTTGGCTACGCGGAAGACGGAGCCGAGGAGCCGCGCACCGAAGCGCGTTTGAATGGTCAGCCTGCGGTCACGCTCGTTGTCTCAAAACAATCGGGTCAAAACACAGTTGCGATCGCGGATGCGGTGAAGGCCCGGTTAGAGGAGATCAGGCCTACTCTGCCTCCCGGATTCAGAACTCAAGTCGTCGGTGACCAATCGATCTTCATAAAAGCGTCCATCGAGGCCATTCAAACGCACTTGATTGAAGGCAGCATCCTCGCGGCGATCGTCGTCTTCATATTCCTTTGGAGTTTTCGCTCAACCGTCATTGCGGGCCTGGCTATTCCGACTTCATTGGTTGCGACGTTCGGCTTGATGGCCGCGATGGGCTTCACTCTGAATCAGATCACGATGCTCGCGCTGACGTTGATGGTGGGTATCGTGATCGACGACGCGATTGTCGTGTTGGAAAACATCTTTCGATTTGTTGAGGAGAAGGGAGTACCCCCGTTCCAAGCAGCCATCGAAGGTACAAAAGAGATTGGCTTGGCGGTTATGGCGACAACTCTGTCGCTGCTGGCGGTATTTCTGCCCGTCGGATTCATGGGCGGCATTGTCGGACGGTTCATGTCGTCGTTTGGCCTCACGTCGTCGTTTGCAATCGCCGTTTCACTGCTTGTGTCGTTCACCCTGACGCCGATGCTCGCCGCACGATTGATCAAGCGCAGTGACGATAAGAAAGAACGTTCCTTCGAACGACACACAGAGCCCGCGGACCATGGCTCTAAAGAATCACGTTTCTACCGTCCTATCGATCGCACTTACACGACAATGCTGAAATGGTCGATGGCGCACCGATGGGTTGTCGTCGCAGCATGCTTGATCGTCATTGTCAGCATTGTGCCGTTGTTCATGTTTGTGGGTAAGAATTTCTTGCCCGTCGATGATCAGGCCCAATTCGAAGTGAACGTACGCGCGCCTGAGGGATCCTCTTTGGCAGCGACTTCGCAACTGGCTGAACGTGTCGCAACCGATTTGCGCAAAATGCCAGGTGTGACTGACACGCTCACAACAATCGGTGGCGGTCAGCAGGAGCTGGTCAACGTCGCTTCAATCTACGTGAAATTGGCTCCGATTGAAGAACGAACCACGAGTCAGCAGGACTTAATGGTACGAGCGCGGACGGAAGTTCTCGGGAAATATCTCCAACAATATCCGGGCCAGTTACGAACAAGTGTCCAACAAGTCGCAGCGCTATCAGGCGGTGGCTTCCGCAACGCGGACATTCAATACGTAATCGGTGGTCCCGACTTGGCGCAGCTTACAAAATATTCGGAAGCGCTGCTGGCAAAGTTGAAGACAGTTCCCGACGTGGTAGATGCCGACTCCACGCTGATCACCGGCAAACCGGAATTGAGGGTGAACATCGATCGCGCCCGCGCAGCAGATCTTGGTGTCAGGGTTGGCGATATAGCTCAGGCGCTTAACACTTTGGTGGCGGGTACAAAGGTTTCTACATTCAATGCCGGCACCGATCAATACAACGTTCGCGTGCGAGCGATCGGCGAGTATCGCACCAGCGCCGAGGGTCTGAAGCGCATGATCGTTGCGTCGACGAAAGTTGGCTGGGTCAGTCTCGATAACCTCGTTAAGACCGAAGAGGCTACCGGTCCATCGGCAATCGATCGGCTCAATCGGCAACGCCAGGTGATGTTGTTGGGCAACGTCAGACCAGGCGGGTCGCAGGCAGCTGTAATCCAGAAGCTGAACCAGTTTGCGCAAGAGATAAACATGGATCCGTCCTACAAGACGGGTCTCGCAGGCCGCTCTAAAGAGCTGGGTCGCGCCGGTTACTACTTTATGTTGGCATTCCTTCTATCGTTCGTCTTTATGTACATGGTGCTGGCGGCACAGTTCGAGTCGTTCATTCACCCCGTAACGATCCTACTGACGCTGCCCCTGGCTATTCCTTTTGGCATCTTGTCGCTTTTGATGACTGGTCAAACAGTAAACATCTTTTCCGGCCTCGGGCTGTTGTTGCTATTCGGAGTGGTCAAAAAGAATGCGATCCTTCAGATCGATCATACGAATCAACTTCGAGCGAGAGGCATGGAGCGACTCGAAGCGATCATTCGCGCGAACAGAGATCGACTCCGTCCCATCCTGATGACGACGATTGCACTCGTCGCCGGCATGTTGCCACTGACCGTTGCCAGTGGACCAGGCTCGGGAACCAACCGCTCGATCGGTGTGCTGGTTGTAGGTGGTCAGACGCTTTGTTTGCTTCTTACGCTACTGGCAGTGCCGGTTTTTTATTCGCTCTTCGACGATGCCGCGAGAAGCCGAGTCTGGAGTTGGTTGCGTCTAGCAATCAACAGATTCTTCGGGCGCGTGCGACAAAAAGCGGCGAGCGTCGCTACATCTGTAACAGGAACGATAACGAGGCAATAACGATTCAAAGTACTAAAGCTATGCGAGCATTTCTGTCATCCATATCCGCTGCAAAAACGCTGGTCCTGCTGTCGCTATTTCTAATCGGCGCTCAGCAACCGACCTACGCTCAACAATCAACTTCGACTTCAAGCACGCAGGAGGCTCAACAAACTCCTGTTCCGCCGGGAGTGAATGATTACCAGGCTACCCCGCGACCGCTGCCTGAGATGAGTCGAGTTGGAGTCGATCCGAGTAGGCAAAGACCGCTCTCAGTGCGTGAAGCAATTTCAATGGCCCTGGAGAACAATAAAGACATTGAGGTGGCGCGCGCTGCAGTGAAGATTGCTGAGTTTGATTTAGAGGGAGGCCGCGGTCTTTATGATCCACGGTTTGCGACAACCGCGTTCTACGAGCGGAACAAGAGCCCTATCTCCAGCTTCTTGAGTGGCGGTTCGGATGGCGCGATTACGCAAAGCGATTTCAGCGGCTCGGCTCGACTTGAAGGGCTCAGTCCAAAGTACGGCGGCAACTACATCATCGACTTTTCCTCGGTGCGGTTAACTACCAACAACCAGTTTACTGCGCTGACATCTCAGTATCCGACTGCGCTCACGTTCAGTTACGTGCAGCCACTTTTTCGTGGTCTCAAGATTGATCGCAACAGGCGGCAAGTCGAAATTGCGAAGAAGAATCTGTCACTTACAGATGCGCAGTTCCGGCAGAAAGCGATCGAGACGATCACAAGTGTGCAGCGCGCTTACTGGGACCTGGTGTTTGCGCTACGTAGCGTTCAAATTCAACGCGATGCAGTGGGAGTTGCGAGAAGTCAGCTCGAACACAACAAGCGATTGGTCCAGGAAGGCCAGCTGGCGCCGATCGATGTTGTCGCAGCTGAAGCGCAGATCACGACGTTCGAGCAGAATGTTTATAGCGCTCTCGAGGACGTCTCAAAAAGCGAGAACAATCTGAAGAACTTAATTGCTGAAAATCAGCAGAGTCCTCTTTGGCAGGAGTCAGTGGTTCCGACTGATTCAGTGGATTTGTCAGTCCCGCAGGTCTCGCTACCTGATGCCCTAAAGACCGCGATGGAGAATCGGCCAGAGATCCAGCAGGCGAATGTTTCGCAGGAGATTAATAAGATTGATCAGGCGTTTCTTAAGGATCAGAAGAAGCCGGCGATCGATCTCGTCGGCACTTATTCGATGATTGGTCTTTCAGGTGCGCTGGGAAACGCGACAAGTCCATTTGTCAGTTCATCCGTTGAGCTTCGCAAGGCCGTTAACAAGCTGTTGAATAATGCAGGCTTCGATGAATTACCGGATCCACCGACGCAATCGATTTCGCCGGATCTCGTCGGCGGCTTCTCGCAGTCGGTACAGAATCTATTGAGTAATCGATATGGCAATCTGCGGGTCGGCGTTCAGATCAATTTACCGCTGCGCAACAGAACCGCGGAAGCTGCATACGGCCGATCTTTAGTTGAGGGAGAACGAATCGTTGCTCAACGCGAGCAGCTCGAGCAAACAATCCAAGTCGAAGTGCGAAATGCGCTCCAGGCAATGCGGAGTGCCGAGGCTCGTCTGCAGGCTGCGGCTGCTACTCGTGGCGCGAATGAACAGCAGCTCACGAGTGAACAAAGACGGCTCGATGCGGGCCAGTCGACTACGTTCCTTGTACTCGAGAGGCAAACGGCGTTAACTGCTTCGCGGGGCGCTGAGTTGAAGGCGCAAACTGATCTGAACAAGGCAATAGCAGATCTTCAACGAGCGACCGGGAATGCGCTTACCGCAAATAGCATTGTGGTAAGTGTGCGCTGATCTGCGGCTTTCTTAACTTAGCATTGGTAGGGGCGGCCTCCGTGGTCGCCCGTTTTGCTTCTGGGATTTTAAGTATGACCGAGTGCCGCCTTCTCGAATGCAGGCTGGGTTGAAAATCAAAGCAGCTGCTCGATAATCACAAAAGTAGCGTAGACTCCAATCAGTAAAAGCACCGTTGTCAAAACGTACCACGCGGGAAGCCTCAACTCGCAAGCCGGACACCGACGACGCAGCCATCCGACTTTGCGGTCGCAATTTCGACACGTCACAGACGTTTGCTCTCCTCGGGGGAATTTAGTACTGCTTTTTCTTCGGGCAACAGTTTTATATTGGCCCAAAGTGGAAAATGATCAGAAAGCCTGATGTTCTTATCGATTCCACAGGTCACCACCTGAACTCCTCTGAGCCAAATCCAATCAAGTCGGAAGTCTATCGGTACGAATAACACTCGCGTGCTGAATGTAGACTGGCTGCCGAATGGCGTGTGAAGTCCTGCGTCCCGAAAGAGCTTGATTGTGTATCGGGCAGCGTTTGATTCCCAGGTGTTGAAATCCCCAACCAGAATCACCGGCATGTTCTCTGGAAACTGCTTTAAGTCCTGAATCAGCGTGTTCATCTGCTCGATTTTCTTGTTCATTGCTATGCGCGTTTCGCCGTGCATTGAATAAACGCGGAAGTTCTTGCCGTAGACTTTTATAGTGGCACCCAGAGCGACGCGCTTTCGCTGATTAGGTCCCTCATGCGGAAGAACAATCCGACGAATGTCGGAGATCGGAAACGGACTCATGATTGCTACGCCCGTCTCTTCCTCATCGTTCGGCTTCGCTGTTGGCGGAGCAGCCCACGCGTAATTGAACCCAAGGCCGTCGGCTATGGTTTTTGCTGTGTTTGTTTTGCCAGTCCGTTTTTTGTTTCGATCAACTTCCTGCAAGCCGAGAACAGCGGCATTTCCGATTTCAGGGTCTTCTCGGAACAGCTTTAGAAGTTTATTGAGATCGTCGCCGCTACGATAACGAATGTTGTACGAGACGATCTTTATTTCGCCGTTCGAACCCCCAATCTCTCGAAGCTTGGTGGGCCTACCGGATTCCAGCAGTGACGATTCTGTTTGAGCCAACAGGGGTGTTTTAGACTTTGCGGGGTCGCCATTTTTTTGAGACCCGTCAACCATCATTGCCAGTATGGGCAATGCGACGATCATCACTAGCTTTACCAGAAACATTTCCCCCCTCGTCGCGCTTAGATCATTAGTTTTAATCCGTCGGTTGCTTCAATGGTTTGGCCCTGCCATAGGCGTTGAGCCTCTGCCACAACGTTGAATTGATCCCACTCTGGATATAAGTGCGTTAAGACAACTCTGTCGGGACGACACGCAGCCGCGATCCGCATCGCATCAGCTAACTCGAGGTGAGTCTCGCTTGGTTTATTTTTTCTAAACGAGCACTCCATCAACAACAGATTTGCGCCGCTGCAAAACGGAATCAGCTCATCGCAGAACGCGGTATCCGAAGTGTAGACCAAAGTTTTGCCGCCAGCGTCGGTTATCCGCAGTGCCAGGCTTTCCTTTGTGTGCGGAGTCGGCATTACGCGCGCCGAAACGTCTGACGCTAATTCAATCTTGTCTGCTGAGTTAACTTCCAATATCTCGATTGGGAAGCGTTGGTCGAACAACTTGAAACTATTCGCCTCGTTAATTCGCTCAAGTAGGTGACGCAAACTCTTGCCGCCGAGAATGGTCAACTTTGCTGTTCGATTTTCAGTTTGTGTTGCCCACTTCATGCCAAAGAGTAACGCGAGCAATCCAGCAAAGTGGTCCCAGTGATAATGACTTATCCAAATCACGTCGAGGTTGGGCCAATCAAGCTCTTCCTCAGCCATTCTGTGCGGTGCGTCGGCTCCTGCGTCTAACAACATTCGAATGCCGCCGCTGGTTTCGAGCCAATACGACGGTGAAGCACGCTTCGCATGAGGCACGGAAGTTCCTGACCCTAAAACGACGAGTTTCATCTCGCAACGGGTTTCGACGAATTTTGTCCGGGGGATGCTGGCATGAGCGTACTGCAACCGATTGCCAATTGTCGACATTCTCTGTGCCATCCTCCGTGTTCTTTGTGTCTCAGTGGTTGAAATAGTCAGTGGGAGATCGCAGCACAGAGACACAAAGAACACGGAGGTTGGCACAGAGGAATCGTCCATTGGTCTGCTTGACCTCGACGCGCGGTTAGGCTAAACCTCGACAGGCAAACATGACCACAACAAATCAAGAGTTCGATGCGATCGCCGTTTTTTCGCATCCCGATGATGCGGAACTTTCAGTAGCTGGAACCCTTCTAAAACTGAAGTCTCTGGGTTATCGCACTGCGGTTTGCGACATGACGCGTGGCGAAATGGGTACCCGCGGAACGCCTGAGATTCGAGCCAAAGAAGCTCTCGATGCGGCTGCCATCTTAAAGCTCGATGCCCGACTCAACCTGGAGCTGCCTGACGGTCATCTGTGGCTGACAGAGGAAACACGGACTGCGATGGTGCGCATTATTCGGAGGCACAAACCGAAACTTATCCTGACAACCCATTGGGACGACCCGCATCCTGATCATGCAAATACCTGCCGTATCGTTCGAGAAGCGGCTCGTCTCGCAACGATGGGCCGGTACGACGAAGAAACCGGCCTCCCGCCGGCTCGAATGCCCGCGATCATGCATTCACTCTTTACACGTAACGTTGTTCCATCGTTTGTCGTAGATGTATCTGATTTTGTCAGTGAGAAGATGAGAGCGATCCACGCTCATGCGTCGCAGTTCTTTAACGAGAAATCTTCAGAACCAGAGACACGGATCAGCGAGCGTGGGTTCCTTCAACAGATTGAAGTACGCATGGGATACTTTGGTTCTTTGATCGGGGTGAGCGCTGGTGAGGCGTTTTATGTTCGCGAAGCTTTGAACGTTGATGACCCGGTAGCGTTGCTGACGCGACCGATGAATATCTATTCGTGAAACTATTTAGGAGCTTTTTTCTGCTGTAGCGTCGTCTGCTTCTTCGGCTCCAGGATCGCGCGAGCGATTGCGATTGTCGCTACTGCCCGCGGCCCCTCACCCTGGAAGCCGCGCGCTAGTTCTACTGCCCGTTCGTAGTCTTTGTCAGCCAACACTCTGAAAATTCCCGCGACGTCAAATTCCGCTACGCTGTGGTCTGAAATCGACGACTGCTTTGGGCTACTGAATCTAAGCACAATAATTCCATCTTCTCCCGTAAATCCTTCTGCTGAGTTAGCAGCCTTCACAGCGTCGAATGTCGCGTCCCAGGCGCGTCCGGGATCGATCTCACTGAGCGCATTGGCAACAGCGAGTAACGCTTTCGGGCGATCGACGTCAGCTACGTCTACGCGGCGGGCCTCACCGGCGGCCTCTTCAATCATATCGAGTGCGCGTTGACGATCAGTTTTCGCGAGTTCTTTGGCGACCGAAGAGAACGCCCAGGCTTTTAGCAGATGCGTCAGCTCTCCTTTGCTGATTAACTCGAGCAGCGGCTCGACTTGTTTCTTTTGCGTGAGCTGGATAACAAGTGATCCGTCGATGTAAGCCTGTAATTGTTTTCGCAATTCAGGGTCTTCGATCTTGCTGACGAAATCACGCGCACGAAGATCATTACGCGCTAGTGAAGCGTTCGCTAACTCAATATGGAGTGAGTCGCGCTCCGCGGATGTCTTCGCACGGTCAACTCGATCAAGAAGCTGTTGCTCGCGATCCTCCAGCCGCGTCTCTGGTCTCGCACCCCGGCGGATTGATTCATCGTCGCGACGCCTCGCATTTTCGGAGACCACTGCATTCAGTGCTTCCAACTGATTTCGCATGCTTTGAACTTGATCGGGTGAACCAAATTCTTCGAAGAATGGTAGCAGCCGTTTAATGACGAAATACCTTCCTTCGATCCCGGCGGTCCCCTGTTCTTGCCCAGGTACCGACGGCCTCAGGAGGATTGCTAGAGCTGAATTAAAGAAAGCATTTCTTATTTCAGGCGAGACTCCTGCAGGTTCGCTCTTCTCCCCACTCTGCGAAATATTAGTTCCCCGGCCGCCGTTGAAGGTGATCATCAAATTAGGAGTAAAGATGTAAGACGAAAGGAGAGAAACTGTGTTCGCGTCGGCCTGTGGATTCATCGCTTGCTGCTCGAGCAAGGCAGCGTAGCGCGCGTCGGCAGCAGCAGGGTTAGTCTGCCTCACTTGGGTGAGGAAATTCATCGTTTGCATAGTCACGCGTCCCAGCGCAGGCTCAGCAAGTTGCAAGGCGCGGTCAGCGTCTCCAGACCCTAGTAGCTCGCGTGCTGTATCAAGGCGCTGGTTAGTCGCATCGGACGAGCGAGAGATGTTCTCCGTTGCCTCTTGTTTTTGCGCTCTAAGCTTCTCCAGAAACTCCTCACTTAAGGCTGTGTCGTGCCGCGCGGCAAGTCGCAACACTTCTCGTCGAAGGTTCGGCGGAAGACTAAAAGCATAGGCACCGCCGGTTTTAGCCCTTTGCTGAGCAGCGTCCTCTTGTAACTTTCGCTCACTTTCGTTATCGGCAAGTTCTGCTGCTTCCCACGCTCTGCGAAACATTGATCGAGCTTGTTCCGGGTCGAGTGTCCACAGCGCATCGGCAATTCGTGCCAGGGATCGGGCGCGTAACGGTTGATCGCGAAACGAGCGAGCGTCGACTGCGAGCGCAACTAGCAGCGATCGTGCCTGTCCCCGACGTTGACGCGCTACGCGTTCGTCATCCGTGTTCTTAGCGGTTTTGGTAGAAGCCGCCGCAGGTTTTGATGGAGTAGGTTGCTTTGCGTCGTTGGTTTGCGCATGCGCGCAGAACGTTGAGGCAATGACCAACACAAACAGCAGAAAGGGGCGGCATACACGATTCATCAGAAACTCCTGGAACGGAGATCAATGTTCGATGAACTTCAGTTTGTCGTAGGATACATTACTACTTAACGTTGAGAGAACCGAATCTTGACGACAAACTGAAGTTTATCGAACATCCATTCCTACGGAGTATTCGTTGAAGCGGTCGTGGGCTCGCGCTTCTCAAGTACCGAACGCGCAATCGCCAATGTCGCGACTGCTCGCGGCGCCTCACCGGTAAACGTCTTCGCTACTTGAATCGCCCTGAACAGATCAGTTCGCGCGAGTGGCCGGAAGGCCGCAAGTAAATCGAAATCGGGTGCAGTCGCATTCTGAAAAACAACCATCTGCGGCGTTCGCAGCATTGAAACGATGCGACTGTCTTCGCCGGTAAAACTCTCCGCACCGTTCGCCGCCTTCACTGCCTCATTAAGGATTTCCCACGAGCGAACCTCGTCGAGATTCACAAATCCAGCAGCTACGGCTGTGAGAGCGCGCGCACGATCCTGATCACCTTGACTAATCCGACGCGCTTCAGCGAGTGCACTCTCGAGCATCTCGACTGAACGTGTCCTTTCCGATTGCGCAATGATTTGTGCGCCTCTGGTGTACGCCCACACTCTCTGAATGCTGGTAAGTTCAGCATTCTTCGCCAGGCGAGAAATCTCGTTGACGTCCTTGTTTCTGATCGCCAACTGCGTCGATTGAAAGTCGGTATAAGCTTTGACTTGTTTCCGTAGCTCGGTGTTTTCAATTTTGTCGACCAGCTCCCGTCCGCGAGGGTCGCCTTTCTGCGTGAAAGCGACTGCGTAATCAGCGTAAATCGCGTCGCGTTGATCGGCTGTAGTTGCACGGTTCAGACGTTCCTGCATTCGCTCCTCGGGATTCGATTCGGTGTCATCGGGAACAATGCCCCTCGACACTGCGGCATTCTCCCCACGTTGAAAATCCGGAGGGACGTAAGACGCGAGGGCCGTCATCTGCGTGCGAAGACTCGCAGCGAGATCCGGACTGTATTGGTCGTAAACAGGCAGCAATCGCTTGATGACCAAGTACTTCCCGGTGCGACCGGAGGTTGTATGGTCCTGGTCTGGCGCGGGCAGCGGCTGCATTAGGATTTGAAAACCAACTTGCAGGAAACTCTTGCGTAACGCATCCGGAATCATGGGTGGTCCGGTCATCTCTCCGCCCCGCATCTGATTCGAACCGCCATCGCCTTCGAATGTCACGTACATGAAGGGGGTGAACACGTAAGACGACAGGCCGGAGACTGTGTTTGCATCCGACATCGGATCTTGCGCAACGCGTGCCAGGAGTGAAGCGAACGCAGCATCGGCAATCTGTGCATTCTTCGCCCTTACGGTCGAGAGGAAAAAGATCGAGTTGACATTGACCTTGTTCAGATCGGGTGCTGCGAATTGCATCGCTCTCTCGACTTCACCCTCTTCCGCCAATCTTCTGGCCAACTGGAGTCTTTGCGACGAAGCGAGATCTTGCCCGGGACCCATGCGTCGTCGCTCGGCCGCGGCGTCTTCTAATCTTTTCTGGTTTGCTTCATCCAGAATCTTTAAGAACTGTTCTCCTAATTTCACATCTCTTTTTGCGACGATCCGCAGCACTTCCGAACGGATATCCGGGCCACCGCGCAATACCACCGGTCCGCCTGCAGACATTTGCTTCTTTTCCTCTTCCGCCCGAAGCCTTGTTGCTTCCGCGTCAGCCACTTCTGCGGCATCCCAGGCGCGGCGAAACAAGTCGCGGGCGCGCTCTTGGTCCGTGTCCCACAATATGTCCGCTGCTCGCGCCTGGACGCGCGCACGTCGCGTTTGATCTTTGAAGCTCCGCGCCTCGTCGGCCAGCGTTGTCACAAGCGAAATAGCTACCGTGCGGCGCTGTGTCGCTTCATCATCGGCCTCTTCGTTTTTTGGTTTGGGTTTAGTTGCTTGAGTTTGTTTCTGCGGAGTTGCCATTTGTGTACGTGCAAGCAGTGGCGTGACGGGACTCGCAACACAAAGCACCAGCAGACTGATGAGAAGACGAGCCAGCATAAGATCTCCTGAGGTCGGAATACGCGGGATAGTTATAACCGAGACTTACACGCCGGCAAGTTGACGGAGGTTCCGAAAAGAAATGTCGATGTTTATGATCAAACCGCCACTACTTCCAATTCGGGATCTACTTCCTGCTTGAGCATTCCCTCGATTGCCATCAGGGTTCCCGTCAATGAGCTGGGGCAGCTGCCGCACGCCCCCTGATAGCGAATACTCAACGTATGGTCCGTTAAGCCAAGGACTTCAAGATAACCACCGTCGCCCATCAGTGCTGGCCTGACTCGTTCGTCCAAAATCTCGTTTATCTTCACCAGCCGCGGATCGTCGCTGGTTACCGCAGCAATCGCTCCGCCGACCGCAGCAGCAGCAGCGGCTGCTGTCGGTGCATTAACTGCTTCCGCTGCACGAATGGGAACCGCCAGCGCGGGAAGCAGGTCGTCCCAATCCGCTTCGTCCACCTTTTCGACGGTAATCATTCGGTCCATGTAGAAGATAGAAACGACATTTCCGACGTCGAACAGCGATCTTGCTAGTGGATCCCCGGCGGCCTGGTCAGCAGAGCCGTATTGATGCGCGACGCCGTTGCTCACAGGCTCGCGGAGAATGAATTTCACGGCATTCGGATTGGGAGTCTCTTCAATATCACTAATCTTCGGCATTAAGTATTTCCTTTGTGGCACCTTGGCTTCCGCCAATCATGCTTAGTTTTATGTACCGGCATTATAGCGACTTTTGACTCCTATCGCAGTCGGCGAGGCACGCTGTTCGTCTACTGTTAAATTCGGGTTAACTCCGCGACACAAGAAAAGTAAACATTCGTTGCAAGAGTTATTGCTAAAAGCACTGCAATGGGCTTATACTCCGTGCCCTCACTGGACCCCTCTCAAAGATGAGTCAAGTTGAGATTGAGGCAGGCGATAAGCGAGGGTCGCCTGCCTCTTCATTTGTGCTTTGAGCTTTGTCCTTGGTACTTTGCAGCTGTTCGCAGTTCAATTACATTTCACGAACCGCTTCAAAGAACGAAGGACAAAGCTCAAAGCTCGAATAAATGAACATCGGCATCACGGTTTATCCGACTTACGGTGGTAGCGGAATTGTCGGTTCTGAACTCGGCAAAGAACTCGCCCAACGTGGACACACCGTCCACTTCATTTCTTCCGCCTTACCGACGCGATTAACTGAACTCAACGAGCGCGTGCGATTTCATGAAGTGGAGATGATGTCGTATCCACTCTTCGAGCATCAGCCTTACACGCTCGCGCTCGCAACAAAGATGGCGACCGTTGCGCAGGAGGAAAATCTTGATTTACTCCACGTGCATTACGCTATTCCACATTCAATTAGCGCCATCCTCGCCAGGGAGTCGTTGAAGCCACAACGAAAACTGCCCGTGATTACAACTCTCCACGGAACTGACATCACACTCGTGGGAGCCGATCGATCTTATCTGCCGATCACGCGTTATGGAATCGTGCAGTCAGATGGTGTGACAGCAATTTCCAACTATCTCAAAGAAGCCACGCACGAAATCTTTCACGTCGACAACGTGAAGGTTATCCCAAACTTTGTTTGCCAGTACGACTACCAACGGCAACCAGTGGAATCGCTGCGAAGGTCCCTTGCGCCGAACAACGAGCCGCTCCTTGCACACGTCTCCAACTTTCGACCAGTGAAGCGCCCGCTTGACTGCGTCGAAATACTGGCGAACGTGTTGAAGCGGGGAATCAACACACGCCTGGTAATGGTTGGTGATGGGAGTGAAAGAACAAACTGCGAACATCGCGCACGTTGTCTGGGCATCCTGGATCGATGTTCGTTTGTTGGCAAACAACCGCGCATCGTCGACTATCTGTCCGTTGCTGATGTGCTGTTGTTGCCATCGGAACAAGAGTCGTTCGGGTTGGCTGCACTGGAAGCGATGGCCTGTGAGGTGCCTGTTATCAGTAGCAGGGTCGGCGGTATTCCCGAGGTTGTGACTGACGGCGAGACTGGTTTCCTCAGCAAGGTGGGCGACGTTCAAAAGATGGCCGCTGATGCGGCGAGGCTTCTTGGTGACGAACAGTTGCGTCGCGAGATGGGAAAGAAGGCGCGCGAGTCTGCGATTAGTCGATACAGCACTGACCAAGTGATTCCACAGTACATCGGTTTCTACGAAGAGATTTTGGGTAGAAAGTCTTGAAGCGTTCGATCGTAGTTGGCACAGCCGGTCACATAGACCATGGTAAGAGCGCGTTGGTTCGCGCGTTGACAGGAACCGACCCCGATCGCCTACCGGAAGAAAAGCGCCGCGGCATCACAATCGATCTTGGCTTCGCAGATCTACAACTCGGTGATTTGCGCCTCGGTTTTGTCGATGTTCCTGGGCACGAACGATTCATCAAGAACATGCTTGCGGGTGCGCATGGCATCGACCTTGTCGCTTTAGTGATAGCAGCCGATGAAGGCGTGATGCCGCAAACACGCGAACACTTCGATATTTGTCGGTTGTTGGGCGTAGGGCAAGGTGTGGTTGTTATCACGAAGTCAGATCTTGTTGACGCGGAGATGCTGCCACTCGTTGAGGACGAAACCAAGGAACTGGTACGCGGATCATTCCTCGAGACCGCACCCATCGTTACCGTTAGTTCGAAGACCGGCGCAGGACTGGA
The DNA here is from genome assembly GCA_035457565.1 of Pyrinomonadaceae bacterium. Taxonomy (GTDB): domain Bacteria; phylum Acidobacteriota; class Blastocatellia; order Pyrinomonadales; family Pyrinomonadaceae; genus PSRF01. The sequence goes on from DATIBJ010000040.1 coordinate 38,681, forward strand.
TCAACTCAAGTCGACCATCGGTGATGTCGCCGGTCAGGTCCCGGCTCGCAACTCAGAGCAAGTCACTCGTTTGCCAGTTGACCGTGTCTTCTCGATGAAAGGGTTTGGTGCGGTCGTTACGGGCACGCTGATTTCCGGTGAAATCGCCGAGGGTGACGAACTAGAGCTGCTGCCTTCGGGGATCCCTGTCAGAGTCCGCGGCGCACAGGTGCACGGTAAAGCTGTGGTCAAAGCTGAAGCAGGGCAACGGACGGCCGTTAATCTGTCTGGCGTTGAAGTGTCGCAGATCGAGCGAGGAATGGTATTGGCTGCTCCGCGACGACTCAGACCCACGCAGATCATCGACGCGAGTGTGAGCGTCTTACCGAACGCGTCTCGTGGCCTGCGGTCGCGCGCGCGCGTGCGTGTGCACACCGGTGCAGCGGAAGTTCTGGCTCGAGTGCGAGTCTTGGACGAATCAGGTGACGTCGCGATTGGTGCAACGGGCCTCGTTCAATTCCGGTTCGAAGCGCCGATAGTTGTTTTACACAACGACCATTTTGTCGTGCGAAGTTATTCGCCACAGGAAACCATTGCGGGTGGAATTGTATTGCACCCTTTTGCCGTCAAACATCGCGGCAGGGAGCTATCCAGAACACGCCGCTTGCTGGAACAGTTAGAGCAACAAGATCGACAACAGAAGTTCCAGTCGTTTGTCGAATTCGCGGGGAATAGCGGCGCGCGTTTGACGGATATCGCTGCGGCCACAGGATGGAATAATCAGGTGCTTCAATCCGTAGCTGAGCTGGCGCGCGCGACGCCAACCGTAAGTGACGCTGGTGGTGTGTTTCTATCGGCTGAGATTTTCAAAAACTATTGCGATCAAGTGCGTGAAGAGCTTGATAAGTTTCATAAGCGCGACCCGCTCGCGCGAGGTCTATTACGTGAAACTCTACGCGAGAAAGTCTTTACTCATGCCGCACCGGAGATTTTCGCCAGCGCAATCAGCGCGCTCGAGTCGCAAAAGGTCTTGGTCAGTGATAAGGAGACAGTTCGCTCGTATTCACACAGCGTTGATCTGTCAGCACAAGATCAAGGACTTCGACGGACGTTTGAAGATTCTTACCGAAAAGCTGGTGTAGAGGCGCCGTCAATTGAAGAGTTAATGACCCAAGCAGGTGTGGGGGCGGCGCAGCGCGCTCACGCGCGGAAGATACTTCAGCTGCTGATTGATGCCGGTAAGATAGTGAGGATTCAGGGCGACATGTTAATGGACGCTGCGGCATTGGAGACTCTGCGGCAAAAGCTTCTTGCCTACGCCGGAACGAAGGAACCTGATCGTTTGATCGACGTCACGACTTTTAAGGAGCTCGCGGGCGTTTCGCGGAAGTATGCGATTCCACTGTTGGAGTACTTTGACCGTTCACGCGTGACGCGGCGGGCGGGCGATAAACGAGTGATCCTGAAGTGATTGCCGATTGCCGATTGCCGATTGTTGATTGAGCGCGCCTTCGTCACTTTCTGTCTGAAGAATCGCTTTCTTGATGAAATCGGGAGTGTTATTCCTAAAATCGCAAGTCTGACTGTTCGACCAATCGGCAATCGGCAATCGGCAATCGGCAATGGATTCATTCGGCAATCGGCAATGGATCTAAGGCTTGCTTTCCCCGAAATGCGGCGTTAACATGCGTCATCATAACGACGCAAAGAGCGGCTTTCTCTTAACCTTCATAAACATTAGCTGGCCGGAGGTTCAAAATGAAAAGCCTGAAAGACATACTTGCGGTGGTAATCGGACTTTTGGCCGCCGCGGGAGCGATCTTTTACTTCTATAAGTTTGTTACCTTTAGGGAACTACAGGGTGGTCACAATTACGGATGGATGGCGCTTGGTCTTGCAGCTATCGCGTTTGTCTGTGGCTTGATCTATTTTCTCGGTCACGTAAACAAGGAAGAGGAGATCCACATTACACAGTAGGAAGGTGCCACCGGCCAGTGAGCCTGATCTTTTCTGCGACTCACTGACGGTGCCTGCTGTCATGTACTGCGCCCAATCGAAACTATTTTGGTCGCCGTTTGTGCACAACCTGACCGCGGTTTACGTGCGCAAACGGCGTTTACTTTTTCTAGGATTAGAGAACGGGACGAAGCGACCGCTTTCAAGGTACATCGAGCGCGCCGTCGGTTGAAATCGGTCGCTGCGCTCCCGTTCTGAACTCAAAGGAGAAACGTTAGACACATGGTCGTCCCACTCTTGTTTGCCCTCCAACAGATTCGTGCCACCCAACCAACTTATTTCTTCCTTGTCACGTTGTTGCTTTTGATCGCAGGTGGCATCGGGTGGTTGATTGCGGCCGTTTTAGGCTTTGCGCGGTCGCCCGCCTTTGGTCCCTCGGCACGCTGGTTTTCGTATGCGGCCGTCTGCCTGATTATCTATCATCTGCAGTTTCTGTTGTTCGGAGTATTCGTTTTCATGGGTGCGTCGCAAAATAGCTCCGACCTCACCACTGCGCTGAGTATCGGATCGTTTTTCAATCTATTCGTCGTCCTTGGTGCGATCTGCGCGATTATGGGTTTTGTTAAATTGACGAATCCTCGTTAGATTGCTTCTCTCGAAATTCTGTTTTCAATGAATAGGAAAACTGTACTTGTCGCCGCGCTGCTCGTGATTGCGGGCGCGGCGGTTTTCTTTCGTGCGGCTTCCACAGAAACGCCAGGTGGGGCGCCAGCCGACAAGTTTGTTCGTGCTCGAGGGTTTCGTTTCGAAGTTAACGGAAGACCTTTTCGTTTCGCCGGTGCAAACGTCGCTGTCATGTATCGCGACGAAGATCGTGCGCGCATGCCCGAGACTCTCAGACAGGCCGCACAACTTGGAATCAAGGTTGTTCGGGTATGGGCGTTTGGCGAAGGCGGACCGAACGACGTCAAACCGATCGCCGACTTCGAAGACTGGCCTCGCACCCATTCATTTCGCCTTGCTCCCGGTCGATGGAATGAGGAAGCCTTTGTTCATCTCGACAGCGTACTCGCCGAAGCTGCAAAGAACAATCTGTACGTGCTGGTGTGTTTGACGAACTGGTGGCGCGACACCGGCGGTGTAACGCAATACCTGCGTTGGGCCGGAATCAACGATGCCGCAGACGACAAGTATCGCTACGGCATCAACAATGAACGCGCAATTCTTTTCTACACTAATCCCGACACCCGCCGCCTCTATCGCGAGCACATTGAAAAAGTCCTAACTCGTCGCAACTCGATCACAGGCGTGCTTTACCGTGACGACCCAACGATCTTTGGTTGGGAGTTGATGAATGAAGCGCAAGTTATCACCGGTCGTTGGGATGAGCGACGTAGATGGATCGCCGAGATGAGCGAGTATGTGAAGTCGCTCGATCCAAATCACATGGTTACACCGGGCGCGTGGGGCTATCGATCGGCGGCTGAACGGCGCGAGTGGTTGGCGGACCATAGTTTGCGGACGATCGATTATTGTGACGTGCATATTTACCCCCGCGACGATCACGACAGTTTTGTGGATTCACCAAAGGCGCTCGCTGAGTTTGTTGAGAATCGTGCTGCAGCCGCAGTCTCCATTTCAAAGCCGCTGGTGTTCGGCGAGTTTGGAATGGGAGTCGAAGGACACAATGGCGTTTCCCAGGTAGATTGGTTTCACGCGTTTTTCGACGCCAACGCTCGAGCCGGCAGTGGTGGCGCGATGTTTTGGATTCTCACTCCCGATGCACGTCGCGGCTATGGCGTCACTTACTCAACACCAAGGGACGCGCAGGTCTTTTCGAAGATCAATCAGGCGGCAAAAACGTTCGCGGCACTTGCGACTGCCGAGCCGCGCCAACATGTGCTCGATGCATCGCGCCATCTTGTTCCGCGTCAGTTCGCATGGAGTAAGGCGCCAGTTGACGTCGCAACGACGCCCCAGATGTTAGTACGAGAAGACAAGTCAATTCTTTATCAATTCAAACCCAACATGGCGATTGCGCAACGTTTCGAAAAAGTCGGGTCTGGACCAGGATACATTTGGGGATACGGTTCGGGTTATTTGGAATACGCTATTGGCGAAAGGGCAGATCGACGACGCGTTAGCGAGGTCATCGTGCGAGCACATGTTCAGCCCGTTGCTCCGGTTGACGCGTCGCGTGAGTTTGTTAAGACGCGCGTGACACTGTTTATGAATGGTTGGAATTGCGGCTCGCGTCTGATTCCCTTTGAGCCCGAAGGGAGGCCTTTGATTCAGGAATGGCGAATGACGGGTTTGATGTTGCGGGTGAGCGCGATGCGTGGCGTGCCCCTGGACGTCAGGTTTGCAGTGACGCCCGAGTCCGACTGGTTGTACGGAGTCAACATTTCAAACTGGCCCGAGGGCTATGATTCCAAAGACGCGCGGCCGGTTGAAGTTGAACTGCGACATTGAGGAGAAGGCCTATCGGGCTGTTGGTATGATTTGACATACTCACTGCTGTAAGTGGGACGCACCAACCGATGCCCGGGCCGCAGAGTCCTTCACAACATTTACGGTTTCTTCATTCAACACATAAAGATCAACCGACCTTACGTCGCCTAAGAAAAACTGAAGGTCTGACTTATGAGTTTGCAGTGCTTTCAACAGTGCATCGTTACTGAAGTATCTCCGGCCACGTGCGACGATTACGAAATCTCTCACTTGTAATTGACTCACAGCTTCCGGATCAGACAACGAGACGCACAATAGATCGCTGCGCTTGTCGCGCTGCGCGTAATACGCCGCAAGCGACGGACTTTCACTCGCGACGCGTGCGCCGGGTCGCGCGCGTTTCGCTATCTCACTAATCAACTGGCGCATACTCGCGTCATAGAATTCGTCATGCGGAAAATAATAGCCAGCCTTCGCAGCTCCACCACCCAGCGTGTTTGTGAAGAGCCGGAAGTGGGGCGCCGCCTGCGCGGAAGCGATTACCGAGCAACTAATCACCAGCACAGCGAGGAACGCCGGAATGAACTCGTTGGCGCGCTTGTCTCTTAATAAAATTGCTGCTTTAGACAACCAGCGTCCGGCGAACTGAACACCGAGCGCTGATGTGATCAGAACCGCCGGTAAAACAACGGTGTAGTAACGGGTAAATTTACCGGGGAGAAAACCGAAACCTATGAACCAGAAGTAAAGCCACATCAAAATGAAGTAGCGGCCATCGCCGAGCTTTCGTCTAAACAGTAGAGGAAGTCCAACGATGAATCCCGCGAGCGTCAACAGCGGAAGTTTCACCCACGTAAACGCAAGATAGAAATAAGCGGGAATACCTTTTAGCCAGGCGTCGAAGTTCTGGCTGTAAAGTTTATTCATGAACTCGTAGCCATCATGGCTGACGCGTTTGCTTCCGGCGAAGAGGCCCATCTGCCGCCATGTGTCGGGCAGTAGAATCGTAGGACTCAACAGCAGAAAAACAACGCCGCCGATTGCAAAGAAAATCAAGAACCGTTTTGATCCAAGCCGCCAACGTGTTTCAGGTAGCTTCTGAAACATCCAGTAGTAGGAAATGCTGATCGCAAAGAGGTGTGGGACGTATTTCGAAGCGACCATCGCGCCATAAGCAGCAGCAGTGGCCCAATAGTAAGGAGTCGGATTTCGATCGTTGCTCTCAGCGACGCGTTGGCCACGCAACCAAAACACGTTTGCCAGTAGGAAAAAGAAAAGCAGGAAAGTGTCTTCCTTCGCAACACGATTGAAACCAATCGCATTTGGATCAAAGGTCCAGAGTGCGGCAGCGATGAGCGCGACTTCCGGTCCGAACAGTTCGGCTGCAATCAGATAAATCAAGAGTGCGCTCAAGGCGCCCAGGATCACGCCCGGTAAGCGTAGTGCGGTTTCGGGCTGAATGTATTCCGCGGGATGACTGGCGACGAATGCAGTATTGTTCCATTGTTCGACGACAATGATACTGGCGGTTTGCAGCGCCTTCATCAACATCGGATGTTCGCCGTTAGAGCCAGTGAGACCTTGCGTGCGATACTCCGCGACTGTGTTTAGTTTGTTCAGCTCGTCTTCGCTCAAGCCCTCTGCGCTCAAGCCGCTGACTCGAAAGCCAAATCCGGCAATAATGAGCACGGTCAGTGCGACGACTACCAGCGTCCGGCTGTTAGACAGTACGCCGCGACCTGCGAACAAATCAGGACGTAATCCAGCAGTTACGATTGCTTCAGCTTGAGCAGACAAGTCTCATTTTCCTTATCAGTGGCGGCTCGGTATAGGGGTAGCGGCTCGGTATAGGGATAGATGCCACAACAAAATGCGAAAGGGTAACGGAAGATTCCGGTAACTGTCAAAAACCAATTCACATTCTATCGCCCACATGCAGATAGATGGGGCGCCCACGGAGGATCCCCTACAAATTAGGACACTACTTTCAGATCGTTGAAGAATGCGGAGGGACGCCGTGAGAGTCGCTTTTGGATTAAAAGCACATTCCGGTTGGGCCGCGCTTGTGGTCCTCGGCAAAGAAGATAGCAACTATGTGGTAATTGATCGCCGCCGGCTCGAATTAGTCGAAGAGACGTGGGCAAAACAGCCTTATCACGCCGCGGAGGGCTGCAAGCCTGAAATCGCTCACGATCTTGTCAAGCGAGGTATTTCTGCGGCAGGTCGCATTGCGTTCCGTGAATTGCGAGCAAGCGTGAAGTTGGAAGAAAAGCGGGGGAACAAAGTTGTCGGCTGCGGCGTTCTTGTCACCGATCCAATGCCAGGTTGGTCAGTAGATGAAATCCTCGCGGTTCACTTTCGCATGCACAAAGCGGAGGGGGTGTTATTTAGAGACGCGCTGGCGGACGCAACGACCAAATGCAACGTGCGGCTAGTTCAGGTACCCGAGAAAACGCTCGGCGCTTACTCGGAAAAAACTTTGAAGATGTCGCTGGCCGATTTGACGAAGACGATCGCAGCTATTGGCAAACCGGTTGGCCCACCGTGGGGCAAGGATCAAAAGGAAGCTGCCACAGCTGCGATGATCGCGTTGAGTAGTTGATGAGCGAACTAGACACCACGGACCTGAAGTCCGTGGTCTCTAAACCTTTTGGTTCCCTCCGTGGCCGCCCTAAGTCGTGAAGCTAAAAGTCGGCCACGGAGTGCGACCCGTACAGCATGAGCTCACTTGAAACCGGATTTATTGATCACATGAAACCGCCGGAGACTTTTGTCACTGACCGATTACGTTTACGTCTTCCCCTATTGTCTGACGCGGGGGCAATTTTCAATACCTATGCGACTGACTCAGAAGTGACACGATATCTGATTTGGCAGCCGCACAAGCGGGTTGAAGAGACAAGGACTTTTCTAGAGCGGTGTGTTGATGGATGGGAGACAGGGAACGAATTCCCGTGGGTCATCACGGCAAAAGACAGCGGCGAGTTAATGGGCATGGCTGGTCTGCGAGTCCGAGACTTCAAAGCTGATCTCGGATATGTCCTGGGGCGTCGCTTTTGGGGAAATGGTTTCGCGACCGAGGCCGTAACGCCCATCGCCAGCTGGGCGCTGGCGCAACCACGCATCTATCGTGTGTGGGCCATGTGTGATGTTGAAAACGCAGCATCGGCTCGAGTGCTCGAGAAAGTTGGGATGAAACGTGAAGGCGTCATGTGTCGCAGCCAGATGCATCCAGGTGTTAGTAACGAGCCGCGCGACAGTTATTGCTACGCGATCGTGAAGTAGGCTCTGATAACGAGGGGCGGGAGAAGATAAGGATTGAAGATTGAAGATTGAAGTTGATGATTGATGATTGAATGGCGATCCTCAATCAACAATCCATCAATCATCAATCCATTCAATCATCAATGTCGCACTAATCTCGTTCGGCGTGAATCCGGCGTCGTACCAATCGCTCTACTTCAAGAGGCACGCCATCGGCTTTCGACTGACGTATGAAGTCTCTGTCGATTTTGAAGATCCGCAGCTTCACGACATCTTCTACTGAAAGATTGTTCAGCCCTTCATTTCTCATCTCGGCAACAAACTCTGGCGTCACTTTGAAGATTTGCATCTTCACCAGGCTGTCGAATGATTCGTTGGCAAATCCCATCTCGGTCGCCTTCGCGACGAACGCCGGATCGATTTTGAAGATCCGCGCTTTCACAAGGTCTTCCATTCCGAGGTTAAAACCAGTCGCTTTCATTTCCCTCATGAACTGCGAATCGATCTTGAAAATGGCTGCTTTGAACAGATCATCCACGTCGAGGTTTGGAAAGCCTGACGCGAGTAAATCGTCTGCCAACGCCGTGGTTACATTTACCGTAGTCGCGACGAACAGACGCTCTTCAAGATCTACTGGATGGTTTCCGCGCCCCTGCTTTTCAAAATCGAAACCACGGCTCTTCATGGCGGCGAGGAATGATTGATTGCCCGTAAACGTGAAGGTGCCAGAACCTTTACCGTTTTGAAAGCTACCTTCGCAGTCAATTCTTCCCGCCTCACGCACAAGGCTGAATCGCACCGCGCCCCCCGCGTGTGCCTGTTCACTGCTCAAGCCCTGTAGCTGAGAGTATTCGTAGCTCTCTCCGCTTTGGTGCCTACCACCTCGATCGCTGCGGAGTTCGAAGGTCAGTTGGATTTTGTTGGCATTGTCCTTAACAGAGGCCGTCCATGTTCCCGTGATTGGTTGCTGTCCGCGGACTGCGCTAATTGCGCCAAATAACGAGAAGATAGCGACAGCGATGGTCAAAATTCTGAAGTTCTTTGACATAGGTAGGTCCTCGACTTAGATTCTATTCTTCAAAAGAAGTACACCCACGGCCTGAGATTTGTGACGAAAAGTTCGACTCGCGGAACTCTGAACACCATGCCCCCAAAACATCCGAGGAAAGCGGAAGTTGTCGGAAAACGAATCTTTCTGCGTTTTTTGGAAGCCGATGATGCGGGTGAATTCATCGCCCTCAGTCACGCAAGCAAGAGCTTCCATCGAGGGCTCGTGTCGCCAGCGGCGAGCGCCGAACAGTTTCAAACACTACTTGAGCGTTGTCGCCGACCGGATATGGTTTGTTTTCTAATGTGTAAACTTAGCGACGGAGGAATCGTTGGTTCAATTAATCTGAGCCAGATCTTTCGTGGCGGATTTCAGAGTGCATATATCGGCTATCACGTTGGCGCCGAATTCGCCCGCCTGGGGTACGCGAGTGAAGCTCTCGAACTTGTTCTGAAATTCGCATTCGAGAAACTTCGGCTACACCGGTTGGAGGCAAACATCCAGCCGTCCAACCGCGCGTCGATAGCGTTGGTCAAACGTGCTGGATTCGTGCGGGAAGGATTCTCCAGACGCTATCTAAAGATCTGCGGGCGTTGGAGAGACCACGAACGCTGGGCCATCATCGCGGAAGATTGGAAGGCGAAGCGGGCGTCGCGAGGGAAGAAAAGAACCACTGCGAAACCGTCATCGGAAGTAGCGTCTAGCAACACTTCAAAACTTGACTTAACATGTTCGACACACGATTAATGGTGAAGCTTAGGAGAGGAACATGAAAAATGTATCGCTGTGCTTGATCGCGTCAATACTCTCTACAATTGGCATCACCGTCCTGGGTCTCTTCATTGCGATCGCTGCAACTGCAACCAGAGCTAATACCGGTGGCATTGGTGCCGTGGCTGGTGGGGTAAGTGAAAGTTTGTTTCTGTTTCTGCTGATTTCCTTTCCGGTTTTAGTCTTCGTTCTATTCCTCGTCTTTCGCAGAATCTCTCGCAGCAGGTAAGGGTGCGATAGCGATTCAGTACCATGCGCGCAGCGGATGGCCACCACTCAACACCGAGTCAAATTCGCAAGGTTGAGTAGGCCATCTGCTCCGCGCATGGCACTGAATCGTATTGGAGGAATTATTTTTGGCTATAACCACAGGATCAAGCCACAGTCCTGCCTTTAAGATTTCTCGCCAATAAAGTATAGAATCTGGTTCATGGAACAGGCCGTGTTCGACGGGACTTTAATTCCCGCGCTAGGAGTTGGATTCATTCTGGGGTTGAGGCATGCACTGGATCCTGATCATATCGTTGCAGTTTCGACCGTTGTCGGCGAGTGTAATAGCTTACGGCGTTCCTCTCTCGTCGGTACTTTCTGGGGTTTGGGTCATACTCTTTCTCTATTCGTCGTTGGCTGTGCCGTCGTTGCTCTCAAGCTGAATATCTCTGAGCGAGTGTCGCTGTTGATGGAATTTGCGGTGGCCGTGATGTTGGTAGGCCTCGGTCTGAATGCGATTGCGAAAGCCATACGTGGCTGGAAAGTTCACGCACACAAACACGAACATGACGGGAATCGCCACGTTCATATCCACCTTCACCGGCCCGGCGAAGCGGACGTCCACAAGCATCGACATATTCTTGGCTCAGGCATTCGCCCCTTTCTGGTTGGAATGGCGCATGGTCTAGCTGGAAGCGCCGGACTCGTGCTCCTGGCATTGGCTACGATCCCGTCGGCCCTCATTGGTTTGCTTTACATCCTCCTCTTCGGATTTGGTTCAGTTGCAGGAATGTTTGTGATGAGCGGTCTTATTAGTTTACCTTTCCTACTAGTGGGTCGAAGATTGAACCTGTTTTCAAAACTACTTCAGGTATCGATCGGCGTTGTCAGTATCGGATTTGGGATCTACTTAATGTGGCAATACAGCGAGCTCTTTGGAGTGCGGTGACCTGTCACCGCTTTCATTGCGACGAGAGCTTCCGGCATAGAAACGAATAACAGCGGCGACAAGTGCCGCACTCCAAAAATGGTTGAGCGATTAAGTGGAAAACTGATTGTCGGCATGACCGGTGCGACCGGCACAATCTTTGGGGTGCGATTGTTGCAGATCCTTGAAGGCACAGGGATCGAAACGCACCTGGTGATCAGTAAATGGGCCCAACGCACGTTGATGCACGAAACGCCTTACACCGCCGCAGAAGTTGAACAGATGGCCGCCTGTGTTCATCGCAGTAACAACCAGGGCGCGCCAATCTCGAGTGGATCTTTTCTAACGAAAGGAATGATCATCGCGCCGTGCAGTATGCGAACACTTGGTGCGATTGCGAGTGGTGTTGGCGATAATCTGATTACGCGCGCCGCAGACGTCACCTTGAAAGAGCGGCGGAAGCTTGTGCTGCTCGTTCGTGAGGCGCCATTCAACGATATTCATCTTGAGAACATGCTGAAGCTGTCGAGAATGGGAGTTGTTGTGTTACCGCCAGTCCCGGCTTTCTACAATCACCCGAAGACGATTGACGATATCGTCAATCACGTAGTGCAGCGCGCGCTTGACCAATTCGAGATACACATCGATGTCGTTGAGAGATGGAACGGTGTAATGAGAAACATTCGTTTGGCACACAGCCTTGAGAAGGAGAGAACATGAGATGCACCGTTCTTGTTATGTTGGTACTGACCTTTGCTCTGACGGTAGCAGGACAAACAAGAACGAAAGGCGTGTTGCTCGAAGATCTGACCTGGGTCGAAGCTGAGAAGATCCTAAATGAACAAACAGTGGTCGTGATTCCGCTGGGTGCTGCCGCAAAGGAGCACGGCCCACATTTGAAGCTCAAAAACGATTGGCTAATCGCCGAGTACTTGAAGACGCGGGTGCTCGACCAGGCAAACGTCGTCGTTGCTCCTACCATCAATTACCACTTCTATCCTGCGTTCGTAGAGTATCCGGGTTCATCAACCCTGCGCCTCGAAACCGCACGAGATCTCATCGTAGACATCTGCAAGAGCTTCGCTCACTACGGACCACGCCGGTTTTATATTCTTAACACCGGTGTTTCGACACTGCGCGCGCTTCAACCGGCGGTTGAATTACTCGCGAAAGAAGGACTGGTTGTGCGCTATACAGATCTTCTGAGAATCACAGGACCAGTCGAGAAGGAGATTGGTCAACAGGAGGGCGGCACACACGCCGACGAGATCGAGACTTCGATGATGCTCGTCATTGCTCCCGCAACTGTCGATATGAAAAAGGCAGCGAAGGATTACCATCCAAGCACGGCGCGAGGCCTCACGCGCAAGCCGAACGGCGAAGGTGTTTATTCACCCACGGGCATTTACGGTGACGCTACTCTGGCAACGAGAGCTAAAGGTGAGCGGATCATCAAGGTTCTAGTCGCGGGAGTCCTTAAGGACATTGAAGATCTGCGGCAGACCTCAACGCCCACGCCACTGCGATAGTGTTTCTCATTTTGTAGGAGGCTCTCGGTTGCTGCCCGGCTTGCTTAGCTTCCATCAACGCGGGCGGCCACCGACGGCCGCCCTTTCAACCGAAACGCTAACGATCGAAAGTTTTTCTTGCGCTTTACTCGATAACTCTTTAGATTTAGTTCAAGCTTACCCCGAACTCACAGCCCCAACTTCAAGCCTTGTCCCGACAACTGGTCTGGTTCGCCGGAGGTGTAAACAAATGCTGACGCAAGTCTGGGAAACGTTCATAATGCTGCTACCCGTATTCTTTCTGTTGACGATGATCTTCGGGGCAGGCTTCTACATAGGCCGCGTGAGCAAGCGGGAGTAGATGTCTGTATCCAGTACCGTTGGTAATAGCCAGTGCGGAGGTCCTGCGTTTGAATCTTTACTATTTGTATTCAGTACCATTGGCGATAGCCAATGGCCGAGGACCGGCGTTGATCCTGACCATTCGCTACCGCGAACGGTACTGAACGGCCGTTGACGCAGGTCGGTTATTGATATATCTATCTTTGGTCCTCGCATAACCAATTACCGTCTCACGCTCCGTCGATCACCGGCGAAAAGCTTGAGCCCGTCACCAAACCCTTGGTCCCACAAAGCACGGACCTCATCCACACGGAGGCCTACAATGAATTCCTCTTCCAGAAGAACGAGATTTCTATTTCCCCTCATAACTGTGTTGTTCGCCGCTTTGGCGGTTTCATCGTGTAACCCACAAAGCCAACAACCACCGCCAACGACGCCACCGGCGGACCCAAAAGCTGAACTCACAACCGCTTTGAAGGGCGCGGATGTTTCTGCATTTGACTTTGAAAGAAAAGAAGACGACACGCAAATCGTTTCGTCGTTTACGAACCGCAATCTGAAGAACGTCGTGAGACTCGAACCCGGTACTAACAACATCGTCCTGAAATACACCAGCGTTAAGGACAAGGGCAGAAACACGACTGCGATTTCCAAGACTGAATTAACGCGCTCCGAAAACAATCTTGCGATCGTCGTCACTGATTTCAATACGGGTGCGGCAATCAGCAAGGATACTTTTCCACCTCCTCAACCCCACGATCCGGCGGGACCAACCTTCGACACGTTGGAAGCTTGCATCGACGACTTTAACTGCAAGCACCGGGGAGAACTTCTCTGCGAAGCGAATCGGACCTGCAAAGATCAATATGCGGCACTGACGTGTTGTCTGAAGAACGGTCAATGCTTTAGTGTTCACTTGATCATTAGGCCAACAAGACTGCTGTGCAAATTACTTGACGTAATTCCGAATTTCGACTCCTTCGTATTGAGTAAGTGAAGCGACGCACGCGTGGTGCGTTAGTTTGTAGGGGTGGCCACTCGCCTTTTTTGTAAGGACGCAGATGAGCGGCCACGGATGGCCGCCCCAACAATCAAGCTATTATCGCGACAGCCCAAAATGTCGAAACGTTGGACGCACATAACGATTACAGTTTCCAATATCGATCGCTCGATCGAGTTCTACACTTCATTCTGCGATCTTCGGGTGTTGCGTGATCGTCGACTTGAAGGTGGTGGAACAGTTTGGCTCGGTCCAGAAACTGCGCCTGGCACGGAACCGGTTTTTCTTCTGGTGTTGGGCCAGGGCGAAGTCACATCGCGCATTGACCATCTTGGCTTTCAGTGTGAACTGCGAGAACACATAGATCAGATAGCGCAAAAGGGAAGGGAACTCGGGATCCTGGTGGAGCCACCTACAGACACCGGCGGTGTTGTCGGCTACTTTACCATGATCCGCGATCCCGACGGACACCTTGTGGAATTCACCCATGGACAGCCGATTCGAGGCCTGTAAATAAAAGAGTTTCGAGTTGCAAGTTACAAGTTTCGAGTTATTGGTCGTCGCGAAACTCGAAACTTGCAACTAGAAACTCGAAACTTCATCTTTCATCCCTCATCCTTCATCCCTCCCTTACGACTTCGCATAGTGATCACCTCCACGACGCAATTGGTTGCGACGCCCACTCCCAGCGCCAGCGCAAACTTACCAGCAGACGTTAACGGCCACACGACCAGCAGCGATATCGCTCCAAGCGGCAGCCAAAGTAGAACGGCTGTGAACAATCCCGGTGTGTAACCGCGGCCGTTAATGCTTCTTACCGAATGGACCATCGCATTCCCGAGCACTATAGAGCTCAGCATTGCCATCATCGTGAGGGGAAACCGCAGCAGTATTCCCAGCACAATTCCGAGGGCCATCAGAAACAGTCCAAATCCCTGGAGCAACAGAAATCTTTGCGGCGAGAGCTCAACGGAATAGTTTGTCAGCAGATACTTCGAATACCCGCCACCGGCCCAATATTCTTCAGTGATGTGTGCGAGATAAGTAACAGGAAACAACGCCAGCCACGCGACGATCGCGAAAGAATCATTACTGAAGCTTTCCAGCATATTGAACTTAAGGCTGTAGTGCGATAACTTCAGGCGCCCTTGCAATCAACTCAACGACCGTTTGAGTATCGATGACTCCTGCTTCGGCAGCAACTGACCAACCACAACTGGCTCGTCGACTCGGATTGTTTGATGCCACCATGATCGTGATGGGTGGCATCATCGGATCCGGCATCTTCATTAACCCTTACGTTGTAGCGAACCAGGTCCATAGTCAGTTTCTGATTCTTGGCGTGTGGGCTCTCGGTGGTGTATTAGCTCTCGCGGCCGCATTTATTTGGGCCGAACTCGCCGCGCGACGCCCGGATGTTGGTGGACAGTACGCGTACCTTCGCGAAGCATTTCATCCATCAGTCGCATTTTTATATGGCTGGGTGTTGTTGCTTGTGATTCAAACGGGTGGAATGGCTGCTGTCGCGGTCACGTTCTCCCGCTATTTTCTCGAAATGGCGCCATTGCCTTTGTCTGACTCGCTCTTGGCGGCGGTGGTATTGGCGCTGCTAACAATCATCAATTGTCTTGGCGTTCGAGCCGGCAGCACTGTTCAGAGTATCTTCATGGTACTGAAGATCGTGGCAATCGTCGCGCTCGTGATCTGCGGTTTATTCTTGCCGCCTTTCCAAAGACCAAGCCAACCAGGTGTTCTGGATCCTTCTGCGACTCTCGACTTATTGACAGCAGTTGGCGCGGCAATGGTTCCAGTTCTATTTGCTTACGGAGGCTGGCAAACTGCAACATTTGTGGCAGCAGAGATCAAACAGCCGGAGAAGAACTTGCCACGCGGGTTGATCTTCGGAGTTATTGGCGTTGTTGTGCTCTACCTGGCCGCGAACATCGTCTATTTGCACGTGCTTGGACCAGGTGGATTGGCAGCGACGCGAGCACCGGCGTCCGATGTCATGCGCAAGTCGCTTGGTGATTTCGGAGCACGAGCGATTGCGACAGGGATCGCGATTTCGACGGTTGGATTTCTCAGCCAGAGCATGCTGACGGCGCCGCGAGTTTATTTTGCGATGGCTCGTGATGGCCTGTTTTTTAGACGCGTCGCGACAGTTCATCCGACAACGCACGCACCGCTCGTTGCGATCATTCTTCAGGGTATATTCGCCGCCCTCATCGCGCTCTGGGGTCGCTATGAACAGATACTCAATTACGTGGTGTCAATGGATTTCATCTTTTTCGGACTGACAGCGTGCTGCATCTTCGTGTTCCGCAAACGAGCAGACAAAGCAAGCGAAGCGGAACTACCGATTACCAAAGTGCCCGGTCATCCGTTTACTACGGCGATCTTTATCACCGCCTGTTGGTTGGTCGTAATCAACACTATTGTCCGTTATCCGTCGAACACATTGATCGGAGTAGCAATTCTGCTTGCAGGAATTCCCGCCTATCTTTTCTGGCACAATAGGAGTCGAGTATGAGCGAGCCAAGGGGCGCGATGGGTTCTTCGTACATGAACTGGGCCAAGACACGCTCGCAGGCGAGAATCAATCTTGCGACGAGCGGAATGCCGAACCTGCCGTTAAAAGAACTCCGCGTGTCGCTTGAGGATCTTGAGATCACGGACGGCGGTTACGGCTATGAACCTCTGAAGCGTTTGATAGCAGCCCGCTACGGTGTTGAAACTGAATCGATTGTTACAGCTGCCGGCACTTCATTTGCCAATCACCTCGCAATCGCGGCGCTGATTAATCCTGGCGACGAAGTTCTTTTTGAAACACCAGCCTACGAACCAATGCTCGCGACGGCGCAGTTTCTTGGCGCAAAACTCAAACGATTTCCGCGCGTATTCGATGAGGGATTTGAAGTCTTACCAGAGGCAATCGAACAAGGTTTGACGCGGGATACAAGACTGATCGTCTTGACTAATCTTCACAACCCGACTGGTGTTTTGACCAGCGACGAAACACTGAAAGCGGTTGGCGCACTTGCTCGAGATCATGGCGCACGTGTGCTCGTGGATGAAGTCTACATTGAGACGTTGTTTGAACGACGTCCACGTACGGCTTTTCACCTTGGGCCAGAGTTTGTGATTACCAGCAGCCTGACCAAAGCGTTCGGCCTGAGCGGATTGCGGTGCGGCTGGATCTTTGCGGAACCAAAACTCGCCAGAAGGATGTGGTTGCTGAACGATGTGTTCGCTTCAACGCCCGTTCATTCAGGCGAGCGTTTGAGTGTGTTGGCGCTCGAACAGATCGAGGGCATTGCGAGCCGTGCAAAACAACTCCTCGATCATAACCGACAACTGCTGAATGAGTTTTTGGATTCACGCGATGATCTCGAAGTTGTGCGACCGCAATTTGGAACGACAATGTTTCCGCGATTGAAGGGAGGGAACGTTGACGAGTTATGGGATTTGCTGCGGACGAAATATGAGACTTCGGTGGTGCCGGGAAGGTTTTTTGAATTGCCGAATCATTTTCGAATTGGGTTTGCAGTGGAGACTGAAACACTCATTGTGGGATTGAAGCGGTTAGGCCAAGCATTGGATGAAGGATGAAGGATGAGGGATAAGGGATGAGGGATGAGGACGAACCATTGACCGGCAGTGCATTCTTCACCTTCACAATTCAAGGTGCATAACATCAGCACTCAAGCTTCGGTTTGATAACTCAAGCTCACAAAGTCCGGAAGGGTGGCTTGCCCCCGCTCGAATTGCATAACATCCAACTCCCACTGCACAAAGCAACGCGCAAAAGGATCAGCACTCAAGCCTCACTTGCATTCAACTCAGCTTGAATTGTTTCAGTGAAGCTTGAGTGCTGATGTTTTGTACGTTGAATTGGCGCAACTGAAGTTGGATCTTTGTGAACCTTGAGAGGTAACTTGAGGTTGAGTTCTAATTCCCGGGCTTCTTTTTACGTAGCTCTTCAAGCAGCAGCCAGTCGTGAACTTGTTCGGCTGCTTCGACACCAACAGCCTCGGCAGTAATTTTTATGGGAGTGCCGCCAGGCCAGTTGTCTCTTCGAACGTTCGGACCCGCCTGCGCCTTGTAGTAAACCTTCCCTTTAAACTTCTGCTGGCCCGTTACGGCGGCAAAAGTATGAACGTGCACGTCCATGTCGGGAGAGTTGAGAATGTATGTGCCTTTCTGAAAGCTATCGATATCAAACTGGAGTAGCAGAACGGTTGCGTCCGTTTCCTGCTTCGCTCGATTCCTAGCGCCGTCGCTGTTCAGGTCACCAATTGCGGTAGCGGTGACGTTCTTGAACTCATTCAGTTGTTTGACGAAGTTTTGAAGGATAGCTTCTTCGCTTCTCATCTTCCTGGAGCTGAATTGATGGCCAACCAGGAGACTTACCCGTTCGGTTAAATCTCTCGTGTTTCGATTCGGTGTGGGGTCTTCGGCATTTGTTTGGGGAGGCGGTGGTGCCGCCGGCTTATTTCGTCTGCCGGACTGCGGGAACCCTTGGGCGGCGAACACCAGCAAACCGAGCGTCGCGACGCGCAACCGCCGTAAGTGCCGAATGTCGGGGATCATCAACATTCCAGGGCCCTTCCGTACCAGATGTTGCCTTAGAAGCTCCCTGCAACCATTGGGTTGCTGGCAAGTCTATCGAACTAAGCGCCAGGTCGCTCCGATTTTTCTAAACGGACACGCACCTTTTGCGCAAACTGCGTTAGAAGCTGATACGACTCTTCCAGCTTAATGACGCGAGGAGAATCGCGGATTCGCTGCTCTTCCGACCGCTGGATACTCGCGGCGAATTGAGCCCACAGGAGAATAATCTATCCAAGAGCTTTAATTGCTTCTCTCGCGTAATAGGTCAGGATAATGTCGGCACCTGCTCGCTTGATGCTGGTTAACGTCTCCAGCATTACTCGGCGTTCATCAATCCAACCCTTTTGCGCTGCGGCCTTGATGAGCGCGTATTCGCCAGAAACATGATAGGCAGCAAGTGGAACGTCATATCGTTCTCTCACCATTCGCAGGACGTCGAGATAGACCGTGGCAGGCTTCACCATCAGAATGTCAGCGCCCTCTTCATAATCGAGCTGCGCCTCGCGCATTGCTTCACGCGCGTTGGGTGGATCCATTTGATAGGCGCGACGATCGCCAAAGGCCGGAGCACTGTCAGCCGCTTCGCGGAAGGGGCCATAAAAAGCTGATGCATATTTCACGGCGTACGCCATGATCGGTGTGCGATCAAAACCCGCATTGTCGAGAGCTTCACGTATAGCCGCGACCTGACCATCCATCATTGCCGAAGGGGCGACCACGTCCGCGCCAGCCTCAGCCTGACTGAGCGCGGTCTTCGCCAACAGTTTTAGAGATTCGTCATTCACTACATCGCCATCGCGAACCACGCCGCAGTGACCGTGCGACGTATATTCACAAAGACACGTGTCAGCCATTGCAATCATGTCAGGCGTCGATTTCTTGATTGCCCGCAGAGCACGTTGCACGATGCCGTCTTCTGCATACGCGCCAGTAGCGAGTTCGTCCTTAGCCTCGGGCAGACCAAACACGATCACGCTGCGAACGCCGATGTCGAACGCCTGCGAAACTTCTTTGGCGGTTTCGTCGACAGACAGGTTGAAGACGCCCGGCATCGAGGAAACTTCGCGCCGAACATTGGTGCCAGAACAAACAAACAACGGCAACACGAAATCGTCTCGCGTGAGTTTTGCTTCCCGCACTAGTGCTCTGAGTGCTTCAGTTCGGCGCAAGCGACGGGGACGTTGGGTTGGGAAAGGCATGTCTACCACCTATGATACGCCGGGTGACCCGGTTTGACTGCGACGAAGGTGCCGCGGCAAGTAGCGCACACTTTATCATGAGCAATCAGTTCACCCTCAACGACAGCACGGTCTGGGGTCGACTCTACGACGCGCGCCGCGAGTTTTATTGGCTGGTCGGTCGGCGTCGGCCTAAGGAGCTTAATAGCATATTCGGCGGTTACGGTGCAGGGAGGTGTACTCGCGCCAGTTTTGTTCATCAGGTGCCAGGCCCCTGTCCAGTTGCAATGGCAGTCCAGGAGAGTGCCGATAATGCCGCCGCACAACATTCCGTCAAACGCCTCGTATTCCTTGCTTGGCTGCCATTCAGCGACAACCTCCTCGTCTTTTGGAAAGCTGCGAATGTGTAAGCCCTCCGGGTTTGCGGGTCCGCAACCGAAACAAGCGTTGTTGGGAGCGTAGGTTTCCTGGATGCTCTTATTCGTCATATCAAATGATAACTGACCAATGATTACGTCTTCGCCCTGCGTTGCTTCTCGCGTAGCGCTTGTCTAAGTTTGAAGCGCTGTACCTTTCCCGTCGCGGTGTAAGGCAGCTCGGTTACGAAGACATACTTCCGCGGCTGTTTAAATTTCGGCAAAGCACCCGCCGCCAACGCGCGCAACTCAGTCTCTAACGAGCCTGCCTCAGAGTGTGCGCTGTGACTGACTACAAACGCACACGCGCACGGAAGCGAATCCTCGTCAAAATCCTCCACGACAGCGGCACGGGCGACCTTCTGATGACGAAGCAAAACGCCTTCGACGTCCACTGGCGAAACCCATTGCCCACTCGATTTGAAACAATCGTCGCTGCGGCCCATGTGAAACCAGTGACCCGAGTCGTCGCATCGATAAAGATCTCCAGTGCGAACCCAGCCATCGACAAAAGTGCGCGCCGACTCTTCTGGCCGCTCCCAATATCCAGCGGCAGCACTTGAACCTTTAATCCACAGATTGCCTTCTGCGCCTTTCGCGGACGGTTCACCGTGCTCGTCCAGCAGCCGAGCTTCATACCCAGAGAGAACTCTGCCACTGCTGCCATAGCACACATCATCCATCTTGTTTGACATGAACATGTGAAGCATTTCGGTTGACCCAATTCCATCAAGCACCGGAACACCAAATGTCTTTTCCCAGCGTTCACCCAGGTGTGCAGGTAATGCTTCACCGGCTGAAACACACATGCGCAAGCTGCTGCAATCCAGTGGCTGCTTTTCCTCGTGATATTCGAGCAGAAGGTTGTAGACAACGGGAACTGCGAAAAAGATTGTTGGTCGATAGTTTTTTAGAATTCGGCTGACGACATCCGCAGTGGGCCTTTCACGACACAACACTGATGTCGCGCCATTCAGCAGCGGAAACGAGAAACTGTTTCCCAGGCCATAAGCAAACGGCAGACGTGATGAGGAGAATAAGCGGTCGTCGGGTCGGAGCTGCAACACCTGACGACAGAATGTGGCGTTTGTGTAAAAGATGTCGGCCTGACTATGCATCGCGCCTTTTGGTTCACCCGTGCTGCCAGATGTGTAGAGAATGAAAGCAACTGCATCCTCATCATCGGCGCTGAAATCTGGTTCAACTGATTTCTTTTGCTCGCGCAGGTATTCGAGCGGGTTAATGCGCGTGCGTGGCCGCCGCATTCGCTCGTCTGTTACATAAAAATGATCTCCCGAATTGTCGTCCTGAACCGGTTGAGGTGTGCAACCGACGGTGAGTATCTCTTCGGGGAAGTGCAATTCCTCGGGTGCATTGGACAGAAGCGTGTCGCAAATATCATCTTCGACGATAGCAACGCGCGCGCGGCAGTTGTGAATGATCGCTCGCTGCTCTTCCAATCGCAGTGCAGTATTGATGGGAACGGCAATAGCGCCCATTGAGCAGATAGCAATGAAGGCCTCAATGAATTCAGGTGAATCGTTGAGTAAAAGCGCTACCCGGTCTTGCCGCTGTGTGCCTACGGAAGCGATTGCCGACGCCATCGTTCGTGTGTGGTCTGCGAGATCGGCATAAGACAACTCGCGACCATCGTAAATGATCGCCGGCGATTGACGTCTGTGCTGGAAGATCGCGTCGAATAGGTTCATCTGAATAAGTCGCAACTTGCGTTACGGCTTTGCCCCGCCCGATGTGAGGCGACGTCTGTGCCTCGCCGGAACGCAACTCCTAAGACCGAGCTCCGACATCAACTCAACTACAACGGGAACGAAGCGACCGATTTCAATGTGCGTTTCGTGCTTCGTCAGTTCAATCGGTCGCTTCGCTCCCGTTCTGTAGTTGAGTCTTGTTTTGAAGTCTTCACGAGCCCTCAGTGACCGTCATCTTGAGATCGTTGCTGGTTTCTGAGAGCTTGCGATCGTCACCATTGAACGCTTCGATTTCGATGCGATAGGTGCCTTTTGGCATCGGCTTCTCGAGTACAAACGATGTCCCTTCAGAGCGTTCGTTGATATACGGCGAAGTTATCTTGGAATCCTCTGAAAACAAGCTGAACTTGTAATACGCAGCATCAGGATATTCCTGCCATTTCAACTCGAGGTTCTGCCCGACCTTTGATCCAGGCTTTGGATTCAGCAGCTTCAAATCGCCCTTGAACAAACTCGTCGGTGGAATGAACAGTGTCTTGTCGGCAACTACTTCATACTTTTGCGCGTTAATTCCCGCGAGGCCTGTAGTTGCAAACACAAACGACTCAGTCTCGAAGACGCGCGCAAGTAACCCTTCGTAAGTGCCGGGTTCGACGTTCGCAATCACATAATCGCCGTCTTTGTCTGTGCGTGCCGTGACTGTCTTTCCGCTACAGCCGCCAAAGAAGCGATTAAACGTTTGACAGAGCTTTACTTCAATATTCTCCACGGGCTTGCTGTTGTACAAGACTTTACCCTGGACATTGCCTGTGCCTGGCTCAGGTTTCTGCTTTTCGACTTGTTGGGTTGACGTTCGTGTAGTTGGAGAACTGGTCGAGCTTGCGGAGTTCTTGTTACCGGTCGTTTTGCACGCCAAAATGACCAAAGCGAAAAGCGATAGTGCTAGACCTAAGGATCTCATCGTTGGCTATCCTTTCAGAGTTCTCACCTAAATTGTTAATCCAAAACCATAGTTAAACAGGGGATCGTAATCTCTGTCTCCGAAGTTTACGGGGATTTGTTCCATCGAGCGCGGCCACGAAAACGACAGCTTTCCTTTGAAGCGATAGTCGCCAAACAGCAGATCAGTAACGCCGCGACCCTCCGTTCCCGGTAGCCACGCTGCCACGAAGGCATCTGAAAGTTCGAGCGCGCGGTTGATGATGATCGGCCGGCCGGAGAACAGTAACACCACAGTCGGGATTCCCGCTCGGCTCAGTCTTTCTATCACAGCGACGTCTTCGTCGGGCAAGTTGAGAGTAGCTCGGTCGCCCATAAACTCCGCGTACGGCGCTTCACCAACTACCACAAGCGCCGCATCAGCCTGAGCGGTATACGTACCGGCTCGTGAGTAAACCACTTCGGTGCTCGACGAAACGCTCTGCTTGATAGCCTCAAGGATTGTAGTTCCGCCGCCCGTGACGTTACCGCTTTTCCCTTGCCACGTTATTGTCCACCCGCCGCACTGACTTCCAATATCATCGGCGCCACTACCAGCGACAACGATCCGCCTCAGGCTTTTGCTCAGCGGCAATATACGTTTGTCGTTTTTTAGCAGGACGACGGTTTCGCGAACACATTCGCGTGCGACCTGCCGGTGCTCCGCAGATCCGAAAGTGCTATGTAATTCTCTATCCGCCAGCGGCGAGCGCTCCTTATCAAGTAAACCCATTGCAAACTTCACACGCAGGATTCTTTTTACGGCATCATCAATGCGCGACATAGAGACTCGTTTTTCATTTAGTAGTTCAAGAAGCAGCGTGTAGAGCTGTGGATATTTCTTCGGCACCATGAACATGTCCATGCCGGCGTTCACAGAAGTTTCGATCTGCGTCTTGAAGTCACCGGGCATCTCGTCGATGGCGTCGTAATCAGAGATCAGAAAACCCTCAAACTTCAATTCATTCTTAAGAATCTCCGTCAGCAGCCGCTTACTTCCCGAACACTTGACTCCATTCCAGCTGCTGTATGACGGCATGATTGTTCCGACACCTGCTCTGATGGCGCTCACGTAACCCTGCATGTGAATCGATCTCAGTTCCTGTTCAGTGATTCTTGTCTCGCCACGATCGAGAAACTTGTTTTTGGGGCCGGTCCCGAACAAGGTACCGCCATCACCGATGAAGTGTTTGGCGCACGCCAGTACACTCAATGGATCGCGCAAATCTTTTCCTTGAAACCCGCGCACAGCCGCCGCACCGAGGTCGCGAGCGAGCTCAGGTGTCTCACCAAACCCTTCGTAGGTTCTTCCCCATCGCTCGTCGCGCGGAACTGTTACGCAAGGCGCAAACGTCCAGTTGATACCGGTTGCTTTCACTTCCATGGCCGTAATGCGAGCGGCTTTTTCAACCAATGATGGATTACGCGTGCATCCCATCCCGATGTTGTGCGGAAATACCACTGCATTTAGAACGTTGTTGTGACCATGAACAGCATCGATTCCGTAGAGGATTGGAATGCGAAGTCGTGTTTTCAGTGCTTGCGACTGAAGTGAATCGTACAAATCTGTCCACGCCTCGAGACTGTTTCCACTCTTTGGGTCCGAACTGCCGCCACTCAATACCGACCCAATCGAGTACTTCTCGATGTCGCCGTCGGCAAGTTTGTCTTGTTCAGCCTGAAGCATCTGGCCGATTTTTTCTTGCAGCGTCATACGCGACAGCAGCGTCTGAACTTGTCGGTCGTATGTTGTCAGGGATTTGGGACTGAGGCGTTGCGAGTTTCCTTCACTTCTGGAAACAAGCAGTCCGCCTGTTGCGGCGACTGTGGAGGCGATGAACTTTCGTCGGTTCATATATTTTGGCCTCGGTAGTAGTTTGGCGGATCGCTTTTAAGAGGTACTTGTATTGGTCTTGGGTCCGATATCCACACTTATCGTGCGCCACTTACCCTGCTTGAAACGAATGACGCTTAACGCGCAACGCGTTGCGTGACCGCAAAGAATCGCAATCCAGATGTCGATTGGATCGAGAGTGCTTGTCTGTTTGATTACGAAGCAGA
This sequence comes from Pyrinomonadaceae bacterium, assembly GCA_035457565.1. Classification (GTDB taxonomy): domain Bacteria; phylum Acidobacteriota; class Blastocatellia; order Pyrinomonadales; family Pyrinomonadaceae; genus PSRF01. Next base: position 63,091 of record DATIBJ010000040.1, read on the forward strand.
TGCCCAGGGGCACAATGATTTGGGAGACGATCGAAATGTAAAGCGGACTCTTTGTATCGCCGGTTCCTTGTAGACCGCCGGTGAAAGTAAGAGCGACGGCGATTAGCAAACCCGACACACTCAACACGCGCAGTAGTTGGACGCCGATATCGACGACGACTGGATCGTACATACCGAAGATGGCGAGAAGTTGTCGCGGCAAAAACAGGAAGAACGCGCCGACGAAGGTAGCGCCAATAAATCCAAAGCGCGCCGCAACGTGTACTGCGGCATCGGCACGGTCAGCATGTCCTGCTCCGAGGTTTTGTCCTGCAACAGCCGCAGCCGCACCCATCAACCCAACGCTCGTCCACGTGATTAGTGAAAACAGCTCCGTATATGAGACTGAAAAAGCTGCCTGTGCGGCGGCGCTTTGCGCGAGCGATCCGATGAACGCGAGCATCAACACGCCACCGATGTTCATCGCTATGCCCTGAATGCCTGTCGGCAAACCAAATTTGAAGAGGGATCGAATTATGTTCCAGTCAGGACCCCAGCCATGTCTGCGTGGGAATGAGATCACCCACGCCCCGCTCCAGAGTTTGTAAAAGGAATAAAACGCGACGAGTCCGGAGGCGATTGTGGTGCCCATAGCCGCGCCTGCTGTGCCAAACGCTGGGATAGGACCGAGCCCCCGAATCAAAACCAGATTCAACCCAAGGTTCAGAATTGTCATTGCGATACCGAGAACCATCGGAGTTCGCGCATCGCCAGCCGAACGCAGCGCCGTGCTTAACATGAAGAACACGAACAGACCCACGCTGAAAAGAAACATGATTCTCAGGAACGGAAGCGCTTCTACCTTGACGTCCGGCGCCGCGTTAACGAGATCCAACAATGCTGGAGAAGCGAAGTATCCGACCGGGGCCATTATTCCGAGCGAGATGATGAGCGCGGTAAGGAATGCCTGGTAAACAGTGCGGTTCACTTTCTCTTCGTCGTTAGCGCCTGCGAAGCGCGAAACGAGTACGCTCATTCCTGTAAAGACAGATGAAATGAAGACGATGACAACGATGATGATTTGCCAACTGACACCCATCGCCGCGTTTGCTTTGTAGCCGATGAGACGTCCAACGAGAACGTGATCGACCATCCCTTGAAGCCCGCCGATCACGTTGGTAAGCATCGTAGGCCACGCAATCTTCCATACCGCCCGTTGCAGTGGACCTTCGACGATTGAACGATCGTAACGGCGTTTAGGCGGAGCGGGCGTGGCGACGACTGGTTCTGCAGCCGCCTGAACTGTCGTCACAGTTTGGGTGGAAACGTTTGACATTGGGGAAAGTTGAACCAGTGCATGATGCGGAAACCGGGCTGAACTTGGCAAGCGTCGGCAGTGCGGCAAGCGTACGTGCGAGGCACCAAGCCTTCGCTGCAATTTTTGCACGTTGATTGTCTCAGCGAACGCTGAGTGTTCTGTACATTGAGCGGACGTCGCTAGTTTTCTCGCTGCATTCGAGCCTCAAGCGCACGCACTCGTTTGAGCAATCGCTCGTCTCCAATCGTTTTCGCCACTGACTCAAACTCCTCCGTTGCTCCCCGCCAACGCAATTCCTCGACATCATCGAACAACGGTGCATTAGTCCGGAGCGTCGCCAGATCTTTAAACAATAGTGCGAGTTCGCGTTTCTCTCCCAAAACGTCTTTAGGAAAATCTTCGATCGGACCGTGCGTGTTTATTAACCGGGCAGCAGTGCGCGCGCCGCAACCAGCAATGCCAGGATATCCATCGGCTGCATCGCCAACTAACGCGAGATAGTCAGGAATAAAGCTCGGATCGACCCCAAACTTCTCGCGCACACCAGCTCCGTTACGAATTATGTTTCGTCGTCCATCGATCTGCACGACATGATCGTTCACGACACACTGGGCGAGATCTTTGTCGGGAGTCCAAATGCAGATCTTCTCCACGCGGTCATCGAGCCCAGCGAGATAAGCAGCCGAAGCGAGCGCGTCATCGGCTTCCAGTTCAACCATGGGCCACGTCGCAACTCCCATCGCGGCAAGCGCTTCCTCGAGCGGATGAAACTGAGCCAGTAGCGCGCGCTCGATACCAGCGCCGGTTTTGTAACCGGGCCAAAGCGCATTGCGGAACGATTCGATGATGTGATCTGTGGCGACGCCCACATGGGTTGCGCCTTCCTCCATCATCCGCACGACGCCGCTCAACACTCCGGCGACAGCACCCAGCGGCGGATCAGACTTTTGAAAGCGGCGTATGCCGTAGAAATGACGAAACAGTTCATAGGTTCCGTCAATGAGATGCACTATCATGCTCGGCATAGTAAAGAGTTTCGTGGCCCCCTGTCGATTTGCTCCTGCTTCGTTCGACTTATATGTGAAGAAACGAAATTTGCAGTTTTTAGGAGATGCGCAATGCGAGTAATGGTGATAGTCAAAGCTACGAAAGAATCAGAGGCGGGAAAATTGCCCGATCCAAAACTTCTCGAGGACATGGGCAATTTCAACGAAGAGTTGGTGAAAGCGGGCATCATGCTTGCCGGAGAAGGTCTGAAAGACAGTTCTCAGGGTGTTCGCGTGAAATTTTCTGGCCCAAACCGGACTGTTACTGACGGACCATTTGCCGAAACAAAGGAGCTAATCGCCGGATTCTGGCTGTGGCAAGTGAAGTCGCTGGACGAAGCAATTGAATGGGTGAAGCGATGCCCGAACCCGATGGAAGGCGAAAGTGAGATCGAGATTCGTCCGCTGTTTGAAACGGAAGATTTTGGTGACAACCTGACGCCAGAGATGCGCGCGCAGGAAGAGAGATTGCGACAAGAGATCGCTGACAAACAAAAGAAAGCATCCGCGTAAGAAGATTCAGCCGCAGATTTCGCGGATAAACACAGATCTAAACCAATCTGCGATTATCTAAGTAAACCTGCGGCTGATTGCTTTTGTTAGTTCAACAACTGCAATCCAAGTATCCCCTCGAGTATTGCTCCGAGAATACTTCCCGTACCGTTGTTGTAGCGCCCATAACGAGACGTGCTGCGGTAGCCATCTTCATAGCCGCGACGGAACCCTTCGCGGAAATAATATTGATACTCGCTTAGGTCGACGTAATATCCGTCGTATCCATAACTCGCGTCTTCGTAGGCGTACGCTTCTTCAGGGTTGTAGCCCCAACCATCTTCGCGATCAGCCTGACCCGCTCGATAACCCTGGTCGTAGCCGTCGTTGACCGCTCGTCGCAGCATCTCCGCACCGTACTGATTGGTTTCGTAATAGGTGCCGCCACGTCGATAACGATAGTTGTAAGGACTGTAGTCGTTATAACGCCACTGTTGTAGACGCAACTGATCGCGCCTCAGTCGTTCCAGATACTGCTGCTGATAGCGCAACTGTGCCCGACGTCGCTGTCGCTCGAGAATTTGTTGCCGCTGCAAATAGAGATTCTGGCGTCGCTGTTGTTCAAGACGATATCGTTCAATGCGCTGCTGTTGCAGACCTTGCCACTGCTGGCGTCGAAGTTCATCGTTGCGATTCCAATCGCGATTTCGATTCAACGTGCCTTGTTGTTGACGCCGTTGCCAATCACGATTGGATTGTTGCTGACGTTGTTGCTCTAAACGACGTTGCTCATCAATCCGCTCTTGCTGCTGGCGCTGTTGCTGCCAGCTCCCTTCACGTTGCTGTGAATTGCGAATCTGATCCTGGCGCTGTTGTTCCCAGCGTCGCTGTCGTTCCTGCGAATCCTGAATCTGTTCTTGGCGCCTTTGTTCTACGCGCCGTTGGTCTTGCTGGTTCTGACGATTGCGCAGTTGCTCCTGACGCTGTTGCTCCCAGCGCTGTTGCCGCTCTTGCGAATTGCGAATCTGTTCCTGGCGCTGTTGTTCCCAGCGCTGCTGCCGTTCTTGACTCGCACGTTGCTGTTCCTGCGCGCGCGATTGTTCACGCTGTGTTTGTTCAGCTTGCTGTTGAGCGCGTCGCTGCTCACGGACAGTCTCGCGTTCCTGTTGTCGTTGTTCGCGCTCTGCCTGATTCTGATCGCTGCGTTCCTGGCCGCGCCCGCGCCGGCCTTGCGCGGCAGCGATGTCGGCCACGCCCATTATTGCCACGGCTAACGTCACTGAGCCGACGAGCCGTTTTAAGAAACCATCTTTCATTGATATGCCCTTCCTTGGTTAAACCCGGCGGGGAAACGTACGTCCGCTCGTGCTTCGGCAACTGGTGTTCCATCAGGCGAAAGCTGAACAAAACCCACTATGGGAAGAGCTGTGGAGACGATTTCATTCAGTAATAAACGATATGGGGTGGATTCCAAACATGAGGCATCGTTCGACATTTGTGAGTGAACCGGCGATCCGTTTGATTGAAGAAGCCGGCGGCCGCGCGAATAAAAAGAGTATCCACAGATTACACTGATTACACAGATTAAGAACAAGACAGCTGCGTTGAGTAATAAAAGCTCGACTGACGCGAACTCAACACTCAACTTACCTGCCTAGTTCTTAATCTGTGTAATCGGTGTAATCTGTGGATACTCTTACGCGTTCACGAGGTACTTGAATCCGCCGTACGCCATTCGCTTCATCTCAAATGGCATAGGCTCACCCTTTTTCATCAGCTTATTCATTCGCGGATCCGCCATCACTTTCGCATTTACCTTGTCGCGGTCGGCGCGTGACTTGTAAACGATAAATGAAAAAAAGACGGTCTCACCTGGCTTCAGCTTCGCTAATTTGGTGAAGGAAACACCCCAGTTGTTGGCGAGATCATCTCCGACTGCCTCGACATACTGGACTGCACCATGTTCACGCCAGATCTTTCCGGCCTTTTGGGCCATGGCGCGATAGGTCTTCAGATTCTTCTCGGGGACAGGTACGACAAAACCGTCAACGTACATTATCGATCCTCCTATTTTGACGTCCGATACGCTTTTTAGTTTGTCGATGACTCCTGGGTGGCTACCTGCGATGTAACTTGAGCCTCGCGCGTTCACGACAAACTGAAGTGTATCGAACACTTAAGACTCACGCA
>DATIBJ010000041.1:0-10866 GCA_035457565.1 Pyrinomonadaceae bacterium
GTTCGATTTATGCCTGTGAGGTGAAGATATTAAGGAAGGTTAGGCGAATAAGTAAGATCAAACATCAGCACAATTACTCAGTATTGCTAGGGAATACTACGCATTTTCAACTCAATCCTTCTGTTCAAAAACGTAACGCGCGATTTCGACGCGGTTGCTAAACTTTTTCTTATCGAGTATGTGACTAATGTGGTTTTCAACAGTCCGAACGCTGATCTCGAGTTCGGCAGCTATTTCTTTATTACTCAATCCGCGTGAAACGGCGACCGCGACCCGGTTCTCAGCATCAGTTAGCGCTTCATCCTGAAAAATTAATGAGGCTTCTGCATTTGCCGAGCTAACCAGGCGCGCGATTTGTGAGTGAGTTCGCTCCACTCGATTGAGGATTCCGTTTACGACTGCAATCAACTCATCGGGCTCGAAGGGCTTTGTCAGGTAAGCATCAATTCCGGCACGGAAGCCCTCGATACGATCAGCCGTTTCGTCTTTCGCAGTCAGAAAGACTATTGGCACAAGCGCTGTTCTTGGCGAACCGCGTAGTTGCCTTGCGAGTTTGTATCCATCCATGCCGGGCATTCTGATATCGCTGATAATGAGGTCTGGCACTGACTCTGCCAAGTGCATCAATGCCTCGTGTCCGCTGCGCGCTGTGCTCACTTCGTAGTTTTCTGTTTTGAGACATGCCGCCACCGCGCGTAAAAGGTTTGGCTCATCGTCAACTACCAACAAGCGCTTTGACATTGGCAACCTCCTCATTTTCTTCAGTGGCAGCATCGTCGACCCACAGAGGCAGGAGCACGGTGAAGGTCGTTCCCACCTCTTGTTTGGTCTCAACAGTGATCTCCCCGTCGAGTTGGCCCACGATGTGCTGCGCCAAATAGAGGCCGAGACCAACTCCGGGCGCCGCTGTTCCAGGTGAGCCCGCTGGACCATCTTCCGCTTCCGACGCGGCTCGATAAAATTTTTCGAAGACGTGTGGCAGATCTGTTTCGGGAATTCCTCTACCCGTATCGCTTACGCTGATTGCCAGCATCTTGTCGATTTCCCGAGCGGAAATCGTAATGTGACCACCTTCAGGAGTGTACTTAATTGCGTTATCAATCAAACCGCGAATCACTCTACACAATGCCTCGAAGTCACCAGTAACGTCACATAACTTAGCGAGGACGTTGGTTGTTAGCGTTAAGCCGAGCGATTCCGCCCGGTGTCGTTCAACATCCGCGCAGGAACTTATCAGCCGATGAACGTCCACACGCGTTGTGCGGAGCTTGTAAGCTCCTGATTCAATCCGGGAAACATCGAGCAGATTGCCGACAAAATCAATCTGCCTGTCACATTCGATAGCAATGGTCTTTGAGTAATCGAGCTTTTCTTCCTCAGGAACATCGCTTCGCTGGAGCAAGTGGGCCAGCAGTTTGATCGTAGTCAAAGGCGTCTTCAGTTCGTGAGAAACACTGCTGACAAATTCTGACTTCAACCGATCTAATTCCGTTAATCGTTCCTCACGTTCAGCGATCTGCGTGGCCATCGTGTTGAAGGCAGTTCCCAGATCAGCGATCTCACCGTCTCCTAGACGCGGTGCTCGCGCGGTTAGATCACCGCTACCCAGACGCTGCGCTGTCGCACGCAGACGCTGGACCGGTCGCGAAATACTTCGCTCAATCACGAGCGCCGCGCCAACAGCCAGCAACAAAGCAACCAGCCCTGTTAAGCCATAACGAATCAAACGTTGTCGGGCTGGCTCGTACAAGGTCGAGCTGGGAATCCCAATCATTGTGACCAGCCCGGTTTCTTTGACGTGCGCCATCCCATAGACGCGCTTTACTCCATCGATTGGACTGGTCAACTCGACGACATTAGTACGTTCATTTGTGAGCTCTGAAGAAAGTGGCGCCCAGCTAATGTCAGCTTCCGAAGGTGCTTCCGAGCCGCGCCGTCTATAAAGAACGTGGCCATCCGAATTGACGACAGAAATGACGACTTGTGGTGAGAGTTCTATGCTTTCGAAGAGTTGATTGATAGCGGCGCCATCGATTCGTGCAATGACAGCGCCACCCTTTTCGATGGGTACGGCGATAACCACGATCGGGCGGGCTTCGTCCACTGTGCGATCAGTAACGACAGCCCAGGAATCACGCTCACGCATTTCTGAAACCAGATGGTCTGTGAGGGCGGTTGGCATGATGTCTCTGCGACTGGGCTGCGAGATTAATGTGGTGCCTGCAGCATTCGTGATGCGTAAGTCGAGCCAGTAGGGCCTCGTTCGCAGGACGTTGTCTAGATTCTCACGAATGGTTGGAGTGCGCGTGTCTTTGTCACCAGCCAGTGCTGCAATGGCATCCAGTGCCTTCTTCTGATCGTCGAGCCAACGTTCGAGAGCTACTGATGCCAGATCGACCTGTTGCTTCACGGAGTCGTCCAATTGCGAGCGACTCAGCAGCCACATGCTTCTGAGGTCAAGCGCGCCAACCAGGACCAGCGGCACAGCGATACCGGCAGCTAGGAGTAACAATTTGCCGCGAATTCCCAACCTTACCCCCGATCGAGCTCGAAACTAGATTAAGAGTATAGCAATGCGCTTGCTGCGATGCAGGCTCCTACAAACCGCAAAGACGCAAAGTAGGAGTCGTCAGACTCTCTTTGCGTCTCTGCGCCTCGCGCGAACATGTCAGACGAGTCAGGAGGCCTCCGTCTGATCTTCGCGACCTCACATTTTCTGCATAGTTATCGTGACGATCGGTTTGTCTCCTGCGGTCCGGTTGTAAGACACCCAGTAGCCCGCCTCGGGATAACGAATTAGCTGGTACATTGAACCATCAGCTTTAGCCTCCAGCCCCACTCCGAGCACTGCATCAGGCGACGGTGCATTCCTATTGTCGCCGAAGTAATCAATGGAAATTGCCGTCACCTTACCGCCTTCGTCGTAGTGGATTTGTGCAGTTTCCCGTTCCGAGAAAACCAAAAAATCCTGACGGTCCCCTTTCTTAAGGCCATCTAGTTTCGCGCGGACCTCTTCCGCTGTCATGCCCATCGTTACGCCGCGATAATCTGTAAAGACCGGGACGTTAGCTGTTGCAGCATTGCTTGCCGATGGATTCCTCGTGGTTGCAACTTCTTCTTGCGCCCCCGCGCTCGAGATGGTCTGTCCAGTAGCAATAGAAGTAGGCAGAATAAGAACGATGGCAGGTAAGAATAGTAATGTCGAACGAATAAAACTGCTTCCCATCTGTACTCTTCCTTTCAAGACCATTCAATTTACCCAGCCTGGTAACATCATAGAAGGGTTGATTTTGCGCGGCATCGGTATCAACACCTAGACCGGATAGGTGTTTTCACCTGTGTGGCGTCGTAGCAGTAAACAATAGAATGACGAGCATGGACTTAGACTGGAGTACGATCTTTAAACACCTGATAAGTGTGGCTGTAGCATATGGACTTGCGCTTCCTGTTGGCTGGGATCGCGAGAAAGAAGTCAGAAGTGCCGGACTGCGAACGTTTCCGCTGGTCGCTGTTGCGAGTTGCGGCTACATGTTAGCGGCGATGAGTATCTTAGGTAGTGGGGCCGACAGTGTATCTCGAATAATTCAGGGCCTGATCACAGGTATCGGATTTATCGGCGGCGGCGCCATCCTGAAAGATCGTGGAAGCGTACACGGTACCGCGACAGCGGCTAGCATCTGGAACACAGGGGCCATCGGCGCGGCCGCTGCTTTCGGACGCTATGAGATTGCGATCGTTTTGAGCGTCATCAACTTCGCGACCTTGCGGTTGTTAACTCCGCTCAAGCAAAGCGTGAAATAATGAAGAGGATTATTCATCTCACGCAGAAGCACTCATGTTTTGAGTTTCTTGAATTGGATGCGCGACCAGCAAAGGACAGCGCGCCTGCCGCAGCACTCTGTCGACATTTGAACCGAACAAAGTATGTATCCCAAAACCAGCGCCGTGCGCGCCCATGGCGATGAGATCGATTTCGTTGTTTTCAGCGTAAGCCAAGATCTCTGCATAAGGTTGACCATATTGCACCGCATGTTTCACGCTGGACCACAAATGGATTTCGGCAGGCACGGCATCCTGAAGCCGGCGGGCAGCCTGATGGTAGGGCGTGTCCGTGTGGTCCACCCAGGCAATCTCAGGTTGGCCAACAACCGGTGGCGGCAACACGTGCAATATGTGCAAACCGGCTTGATATTGTTGCGCGAGCATCACCGCATACTGAAGCGCGAGTTGTGAGTAAGGCGAGAAGTCGTAAGCGATCAGAATGTTACGCAGAGAAATTGCACCGGTTTCGCTGTCGAGCCACTCATGCTCATCGGCGTGCATGACGAGTACGGGACAGGGCGCAAGACGTGAGACAGCCTCCGCCGTGGAACCTAGCAAGGCGGCAGCCAATGGGCGACGCCGTGAACGCATAAAGATAAGATTTGCTCGTCTCGACTCCGCTTCGCGCGAGATTATCGTCCCCAGGTCTGAATCATCGAGCAACACACTTTCCCATTCGATGGTTGAAGGATCGTGACTTACTCCGGACGGAAAACTCAGTCCGGCCGTGATGAGTTTCTGAATAGTGGCCAGCGCCCATTCCTGATCGGCAGGTGTCTTCGGACGATAACAGACAAACAGCTTAGCTCCTGAAGCGCGTGTTAAAGCGACTGCGTAGCGAATGGTTCGCTCTGAATCTTCGGAGAGATCTGTGGGACATACGATCCGCTGGAGTTTGATCATTGAATAACTACCTCAAGTAGAATAATGCCGCTGCATGTTTGATTTCTCGTTTGACGCCATAACTGTCAAGGCCGTTGTCACGCTGCTCATTTTAGCGGCGGCGATGTATGGGTTTGTGAGTGAGAGACTCGCGCCCGACGTCACAGCACTTCTCGCGCTGCTCGCGTTGCTGCTGACGGGAGTGTTGACGCCATATGAAGCGTTCTCGGGATTCAGCCATCCGGCAACGATTTCCGTCGCGGCTGTGTTGGTATTGTCTGCAGGCGTAGAGCGCACCGGTGCTCTCACGTATATCGCTCGCCGGGTGCTCACGCCCCTCGGAAACTCGGAGCTGACACTGACCGTCGTGATCATGGTGATCATCAGTTTAATCTCAGCTTTCGTAAATAACACAGCCGCGGTTGCAGTTTTTATCCCAGTCGTAATCGAGGTGTGCCGGCGTACCGGGGCAAGTCCGAGTCGTGTCCTGATGCCGATGTCGCATGCTGCCACTTTTGGAGGTATGTGCACGCTCATAGGTACCTCCACAAATCTCGTCGCGCACGAGTTTGCTCGTAGTTATGGTCTGCGTGGTTTCTCAATGTTCGAGTTGGGTAAAGTGGGATTACCCATGCTCATCGTGGGTTTCGCGTACATGCTTTTTGTAGGACGAAAATTTTTGCCGCGCACGCAGCCAGGAGATGTGCTGGCAATGCAACTTGGCGAACGTTACCTGGCAGAGTTGATCATTGAACCCGACAGCCCATGGACCGGAAAAGAAGTCAACGCTGAACATTTCGAACGCGATTTCGACGTTGATCTGGTTGGCGTGCTGCGCGCCGGTCAAGTTCTTCCAATGCACGATCCAGGTCTTGTCTTTGCACCTTATGATTCGCTTCTCGTTCGTGGGCCATTGGAGCATGTTTTAAAACTTACGTCGCAGAATGGTTTGGATTTGCACCGTCCAAAAGTGTTCTCTGGCCAGCGGGAGCCGGAAGAACAAGATGCTGAGGACCCGCGAGTAGAAAAATCAGCGGAGAAAAAAGAAGAAAACGCGCGTCCGCAACTCGCTGAGGTTGTCGTTTTGACGACATCCGGATTAGTTGGTCGCACACTGAAGGCAGCGCGGTTCGCCGAACGTTTCGATGCCGTTGTCCTGGGGCTACGACGCCGTGGTGAAGTAAACGAACGGCCGTCGATAACTCCGCTACACGCAGGCGACATGTTGCTCGTGGAGGGCAGGCGCGACGCGCTTCAGGCTCTGGCCGAAACGCGAGGTTTTCTCGTGGTGGGGACTCCGGCTCGTCCCGAAGAACGACCAGGCAAGCTTGTGATAACTATTGTTACGTTGATTGCGGTCGTGCTCGTTGTATCGTTAGGTTTTTTGCCAATAGTTACCGCCGCCACAGCAGGCTGTGCCGTTTTGATGCTCACCGGTTGTTTGCGTCCCAGCGAAGCTTACCGAGCAATAGATCTGAGTCTGGTATTTATCCTGGCCGGTTCCCTGGCCCTCGGTGCGGCACTCAATAAGACAGGAATAACTACATTGCTGGCCGACTGGTTAGCTGGAATTTCCGCTACCACCGGTCCTTACTTCATATTGGCGGGCTTCTTCGTATTGGCTGTGGTGGTCTCGGAACTGATGTCAAACAGTGGAACGGTGGCCCTGCTTGGGCCAGTCACGATTTCGGTCGCAGCCAAGATGGGAATAAACCCGATGTCTTTGCTGGCGGCGATAACATTTGGAGCCTCGGCTGCATTCGCGATGCCGATTGGTTATCAGACGAGTTTAATGATTTATGGACCTGGTGGTTACCGGTTCAAGGATTTTATCAGGATGGGCATTCCGCTGGATCTAATTCTCGCGTTAATCGCTTTGCTCCTTATTCCGTATTTCTGGCCGCTCGGAGCGCGCTAGCCAGCATCTCTGAACTCTGTGTCTCTTGTCGAATCGATCGGTGTTTGATTCCAATCGCTCGAGCGTGTTTTGTATCTGCGCCGTGGTCCTGAACTGCTGACCGTGCACACGGCTGGTATCAGCCAGCGCCATCACTGGAGCGACGGTCATCATTAGCACACATGATGATTTGAGCTTTGTAAATACCCTCATAATCCCCCTGTTTCTCATTAAAATTCCCACTCCACTACCTTAGCAGGCACGCGGCGACAGGAACCGTAGCACCTCCTATATCGCATGGGTGATAACACCTAATGTGACGGTCTATAACGAAACTTTGGTCAACTTTTACATAGGTCTACAACCCTTTCGCGACGTGTTGCGTACACAATGAGTCGAGTGTTCCGTCATGATTTTGAGTTTCCAAGAAACACCTATTCCACCCCGGCCATTCGATCCGGACGTCGTGTGGCAAGTTTTCAGTCAACTGTTCGTGCGCTTCATTGCGCATCTTCCTTATCTGATACTGGGCTTCGTAGTATTTGTACTGTTTGTTATAGCTGCGCGTCTGGTAAAAGGTATTTTGATTACGGCCGGCCGCCGAACCCGGCTTGATTTAACGCTCGCCGATCTGCTGGGTCGTCTTGCCTCCGCGTTTACGATTATTCTCGGTTTGTTCGTTGCGGCAGTAGTTATCTTTCCTACTTTCAATCCCGGAGATTTGATTGCCGGACTAGGCATAACATCCGTCGTCATTGGGTTTGCGTTTAAGGATGTACTACAGAACTTTTTTGCCGGCATTCTCATTCTCTGGCGGCGCCCTTTTATTGTGGGTGATGAGATCAGGGTGGGCAGTTATGAAGGCACAGTCGAAGAAATAACGACGCGGTCCACCAGGGTTAAGACTTATGACGGGGAACGGGCTGTGTTACCTAACGGCGATGTTTATACAAGTGCTGTTCTCGTCCGCACGGCTTACAACAACCGGCGAATTCGCCTGAGTGTCGGGATTGGTTATCAGGATTCAATTGAGCGTGCACGTTCTGTGATTCGCCAGGTGCTCGACAAGACAGAGGGAGTGCTGAACGAACCTGCTCCATCAATATTTGTCGCGGAGCTTGCCCCATCCTCAGTCAACTTCAATGTTTTTTTCTGGACCAATTCACGTCAGATAAATGTCTTGAGAGTGAGCGACAGCGCTATGACGGGGATCAAACTGGCCCTGGATGAGGCAGGAATCGACATCCCCTATCCGCACGTGGTGGTGACTCAGCCGCCTACCATCCCTCGAGCTGGCGCGTCGCCGGAGAACTACTAGTTCTGAGCAGATGGGTTATAAGAACTTGTGTTAGGAAACGGATCTTCCGGAATTCTGCCTATGATAAAACTGCAACCGCAATTTCTGCACTCGTACTTATCGCCTTCTGATAAGCCTGGAGTCAGCCAGGTCGTCTTGCAAGCGGTACAGGTTGACAAGGGAAGAATAGGACTTCGATTGAGGGATAATGCGTTTTCAGTTTGCATCGTTGGGCCCATCGTACGAGAAGAGGCACAACTCAAAAACAGAACAATCACTTAGGTGAGGTAGGTGATTCCACTCATTCAGCCATAGATCTTTTCCTGAATAGTTTATGAGGTTTGTTCTATGTTTAGAAGACTTGCATTAATTACCCTGATCTCGCTTAGTGGTTGCGGCAGAGAGGAGAAGGTCCACCTTCCCGCACCCGCAGCTCCGCCGCCAACCACGACAAGTGCAGCTCTGCGCACCTCGTATGCGGAAGTAGTCAATCGCGTTTCGGCGTCGGTCGTCACTATCAGAACTGAATCGCGTGCGCGCGCCCCACGGCAGTTTCCCTTCATGGACGATCCATTCTTTCGCCGTTTTTTTGGTGAGCCGTCGACACCAGCACCTGAGCGAAACGTGAGGGCATTGGGATCAGGAGTAATCGTTACCGCTGATGGCTACATTCTCACGAATCATCACGTGACTGACGGTGCACAAAAGGTCGAAGTTGATTTGCAAGGACCACGAACCGTCACTGCGAAGCTGGTTGGTTCTGATCCACTGAGCGATCTAGCCGTGTTGAAGATTGACGAAGGCGGATTATCGCCGCTGGTGCTGGCGGATTCGGATAAGGTTCTGGTGGGAGACATCGTCCTTGCGATCGGCAACCCGCTCGGTATTGGTCAGACGGTTACGCTGGGCATCATCAGCGCGAAGGGACGTCGCACCGGTCTGAGTAATGGGAGCTTCGAAGACTTTTTGCAGACCGATGCGCCAATAAATCGAGGGAATTCTGGAGGCGCGCTGGTCGACAGCAATGGAGACCTGGTGGGCATTAATTCGCAAATCCTGTCGCCTTCGGGGGGGAGTATTGGAATCGGATTCGCGATTCCTTCCAACATGGCGCGCAACGTTATGGACCAGCTCGTGAAGAACGGGAAGGTTACTCGAGGACAACTGGGAGTAGTGGTCCAGCCTGTGACCGAAGACATTGCTGCGAGCTTGAAGATGAGTGATGCAAGGGGCGTGATCGTCAGTCAAGTTCGGCCTGGGAGCCCCGCTGAGGGAGCGGGCTTTAAGCGCGGCGATGTTATTCTTGCGCTTAATGGAAATGTCGTTTCCGATCCAAACAGCTTTCGCAACGAGATTGCAGGAACGCCGCCGGGACGTACGGTCACGTTGAGAATCTGGAGAGAGGGAAGCGAACAAGAGTTGCGAGCGACACTCGGGGAGTTTACTCCCGATGAACGCTCGGTCAGACCAACTGAACAAGACTCACCTGAACCAGGCGCGACTGATGACGGGCGGCTCGGCCTCGCAGTGCAGCCGCTGACGCCTGTACTCGCACAACAGTTGGGAATCAGCGCCGATACGCAAGGATTGGCAGTCGTGGGGGTCGATCCTTCTGGGCCAGGTGCGGATGCGGGAATTCAGCGTGGTGACGTGATCGAGCAGGTAAACCAGCAGGCTGTTCGCACAATAGCGGATCTCAGCGCGGCGGTGGAACGCGCCGGGAAAGATCCTCTGCTTTTACTGGTGAACCATCGCGGCACCACGATATTTGTGACGATTAGACCTCGTTAAGGAAAACGATCATTGAAGCGTCTCTCTTGGAATGTTTCGCCCTCATGTGTTGGGCATCTTCCGATGATGTGGTTAGTTTGTTCCCGGATCTAGATCAATTGTGCCGCTGCGAATGTGAATATCGCGCTGGGGATAAGGCACCTCTATCTCGTGCTCCTTGAACTTATCGTAAATGGCAAAGTTAATTGCGCTCGTGAATTTGCCCCTGCGCTGAACCAGCGTTGTGGTCCATGCACGCAGCTCGAACTCGAGCCCGTTTTCGCCGAACTGTGTAAACCTGACAACCGGAGCCGGCGATTCCAAAACGTCATAGACGTCTTTAGCAGCTTCAAACAATGCTTGTTCGACTTCTCGAATATCGCAGAAATGAAGTTGTTATGACTTTGTGCGTCTTTTTGGCGATGAGCGATCAAAACCGCGACGCGGTGAGTGTGATGTCGGCGAGACGCCAGACGTCGCGAAAACGTTTTTCCACTGCCTTCGCTTCTTCACTCTTACCCTGCGCCCGCAGGCTAGCGAGTAATCCATACAACGACCAACCGTTCGCTGGATGGCGCTCCAGATCTTCGCGATAAGTCTTTTCGGCATCCGCGGCCCTGCCGGCTTGCAACAGTGTGGCGCCATAGATCTGCCTCACCGGCTGATGCCAGAAAGGCGGTTCCATGTAAGGCAGCTTGTCTTCAAGTTGAATTGCAGCGGTGAAGTGACGGTTCATTTCAGCGGCCTGTTCGCGTCGGCCAGCGAGTTCGCCCGCAAGCACGTGTCTGCTCAGCACGATGAGTTTTTCACCCGGCAACGGCAATGTCGGATCCACTACTTTGATTTTAGGGTCAGCAGCGATCCGTTCCAGCGCATTCAGTTCCTGCTGAGTGGCGTCGAGATCGAGTTTTGCCGCGTGGGCCATTCCGCGCGCATAGTGAAACATGGCAGCGGCGAAGAGCTGATCGGCAGGTGGTTTGGGTTGCGAGAGAGCCTCGTCCCATTTACCAAAGCGAGCGAGCGTTAAGATCAAAAGCGGACTAAATCGTTTTCCTTCAGCCAAATTCTCATGCTCGTTCATGCGATCGATCTCGCGTGCGGTTCGAATTGAGAGTTCGCTGCGACCCTCCATGCCCGAGGTATACCAAAGGAAGTGCTGGTTGTGTGGATAGTAAGCCACGGGGTAGAAACCCTGGGC
>DATIBJ010000042.1:0-28942 GCA_035457565.1 Pyrinomonadaceae bacterium
GTAGCGCTACAAGAAACTTTACCTTTCACTCTGCGGAGGACCCCTAATGATGAAGTCTCGTCTAATGTGTCTTTCCCTTCTCTTGATCTTTGCCGTTGCGGTCAATGCTCAGCAAAGAATGAAGATCTACATCTCGGCCGACATGGAAGGCATTACCGGCGTCGTAACGAGCGAGCAGTTAGGCCCGACGGGATTTGAATACGGGCGCTTCAGAGAATTCATGACGCAGGAAGTAAACGCAGCGATTGAAGCGGCGCGCGCGGCCGGCGCCACTGAAATCGTTGTGAGCGACTCGCACGGCAACGGACAAAACCTGCTGGTGGAGAAACTCCCAAAAGACATTCTCCTGATACGCTCCTGGCCGCGCCCACTCATGATGATGCAAGGCATCGACGAAACTTTCGCGGGTGTGATCTTTATCGGATATCACACCGCCACGACGAACTCTGAAGGAGTGAGAGCACACACGATCTCGAGTGCAAGACTCGCCGACGTCCGACTCAAAGGCACGTCTGTTTCAGAAGCCGGATTAAACGCGGCAATCGCCGGCCATTTTAATGTGCCAGTAATAATGGTCTCCGGAGACGATGCCGTAGTGAAGGAAACGCAGGCGCTCCTGGGAAATGTCGAAGGAGCAGTCGTGAAGTGGGCATCAGGTTTCCATTCGGCAAAAACGTTGATGCCGGAAGCTGGACAGCAGTTGATCCGTGAAAAAGTGACGAACGCGATGCGCAGGATTAAAGATTTCAAGCCCTACAAACTTGCTGGACCGGTGCAGTTAGATGTGCGGTTCAAGAATTACCGGCCGTCGGAAGTATTAAGTTACTTAAGCGTCGTCGAACGCGTGGACGCGCATAGCATCAGATACGTAGGCAAGGACATGGTCGACGTCGCAAGGTTCCTTGAGTTCATCATGACCTACGAACCTGGACTCGAACCCTAAGTCATTGCCGATTGCCGATTGCCGATAGGAATATCCGGTCGCACACAATTAGCTATCGGCAATGGTCTCAATCGGCAACGTCTCAATGACCTTTCTTTTCGTTGGCGGTCTCACGTGAAATGAATTTTGAGAATCTACTGTTCTTCTCGTCTTCAAACAGAAACACGAGGTCGTTATTATCAAAGGCTTCGAAGAACTCGTCCCACGTAAGTCTCTCAAGAGTCTCCTCGCCCGAGTAGCCGGGATAATCAATGCGTAACAGCCCGACACCCCCTTGTTTCTCAGTTCCTTTTACTCGCGCCGGATGCCCCCCACGTTCAGACACCCATTCCTGGATCGTCTGATGATTGGTTGTAGTCTCTGCCATAACTTCTCTCCTCAAATTGGAATTTGTGCAGTTTTAGCAATCAACTTCCAAGCCAAACCCACAATGGGCCAGTGCTTTGCTAACGGCGTGATTCCCGAGGTGGATCTTGTTATCTGGTAAGAGTTAGTTGTATGAGAATCCTACAAACTGCGGCGCAAAACCAATCAGGGCGGAGTGCGCTAATCTGAATTTCCGCTGAGACCTACTCACGGCTTTGCCTCAAAAGTCACATCTAGCGTGAGTCGGTAGTATTTTGGTCCGTGTTTAGTTCGTGTGAATTCGTGGATCGTTCCGTGTGTCCAGAAAAATAAGGACGATCCACGAATTCACACGAACCAACACGAAACTCGTTACCACCAAATCGACTTTTGAGGCAAAGCTCCCACTCACCACTCTGCGTGTGCGTCGTACTCTTATCAGGAAGGTGAACGGTTTGTTGAATGGGATTACGTAATGCTAAGGTTACTGAACCCCAAAAATCTTATCGAGGAGAAATCACATGCTTCGCTCACGTGTGGCTTTGGTGGCTATTGCCGCCTTATTGTTTTTTTCTGCTTGCAACAATCCTGCTTCCGACAAACCTAAAGCTGTTGTTGGTGAAGCAACCAACGCTTCTGCGTCGCCGGTTGCGGCTGCCGAAAAATATGTGATCACGCCTGAGAACTCCAAGATCGAATTCATCGGCGCAAAGGTAACTGGCCACCATAACGGATCTTTCCAGAAGTTTTCCGGCACGATTGATTATGCAGGCCAGATTGAAAAGAGCCGCGTTTCGCTCACCATTGATTCGAGTTCTCTCGAAACAGACACACCCGACCTAACCAAGCATCTGAAAACGTCAGACTTCTTTGATGTGGCAAAGTATCCGAACGCGACTTTTGAATCGACTGAGATCAAACCCGGTGGTGACAAAGGATCACACACGGTGACAGGCAATCTAACAATGCATGGCGTGAAGAAGTCGATAAGTTTCCCGGCCACGATCGGGGTCAGTGCGGGAGAAATCACTGTCGAAAGCAGCTTCGCAATCAATCGTAAAGACTTCGGCATTAGCTACG
The DNA here is from genome assembly GCA_035457565.1 of Pyrinomonadaceae bacterium. GTDB lineage: Bacteria > Acidobacteriota > Blastocatellia > Pyrinomonadales > Pyrinomonadaceae > PSRF01. The sequence continues at coordinate 2,369 of DATIBJ010000042.1, forward strand.
CTGGTGCGCCAGATAATCTGATTCGCGACGACGTTGCACTCTCGCTTCATGTGAAAGCTACCAAGCAGTGAGCTAAGAACAATGGCTCGTGTCACCGGTTTAGAAAAAGGGCAGGCGCCATGGCACTTGCGCTGGTTCTACGGGGTGATGCGCAAGATGTTTGGTCGCGATCTGACTCCTGTCAAAATCCAGATGCGCATGCCCGGCCTTGTGTGGGGCAGCGTTGCGATGGAGACGGGATTAAGCAGAAAGCGCCAGGTCTCCTTGCGTTATATTCAACTCGGAAAAGTAAGGACAGCCGCGCGCGTCGGTTGTCCTTTTTGAGTTGATATTAATTCTGCCGTCGGCAGAAAGGCTGGCTTGTCAGATCAGAAGTTGCTCGCCGTTACCGGTGACGACTTATCTGTATTCAATGAGACTGAACGACTGGTGATCGAGTTAGCTGATGAGATGGCGAACACGCCTTCAAACATCTCTGACGAACTCTACAAACGCCTTTTGGAGAGATTCTCCGTAGAACAATTGCTCCAGCTGGGTGGTCAGATCGCTTTTGAAAACTACCGAGCAAGATTGAACAGGGTTTTTGATGTCGAAAGCGATCAGCTCTATTAGCCGTTCAATAATGACCCTTGTGGAAGAATCGTTTCCGGAATTGGCTCGAGGAACCGTGAGATGGCTGGTACCCAGTCTCGATCCGGACCAGCGTAAACATTCAAAGGATAGATGAATTGTAACTGACGTCTCGCGCGTGTCGTTGCAACGTATAACAAGCGTCGCTCCTCGTCGAGGTCGTCAAACTCATCCTGAAAACGGTTTGAAGGAAACCACCCGTCGCTCATCCAGATGAGGAACAGGTTGTCCCACTCCAAACCTTTGGCAGAATGTACGGTCGAAAGAGTCACAAAACCGCTGCCGCGTCGAGGACCACTGGCCTCTGTTGCCTCAGTAGGATCGAGAGCGACATCGTCAAGTAACTTTGAGGCAGACTTATATCGTTTGGCTATTGTTTGCAGGTGATCGAGATCACGTCCGCGTCGCGGTGCGTCGTCGTATTTCGTCTTTAATAAAGGACGATAAAAGCGCAGCACCGCCGCAAGCTGCGTATTCGGCGTCTTGCTTTCGAGTACCGTCGTTAGCACGCGCGCAAGACGAGTTAACTGCGCTTTGTAGATCGCTCGTCCTGGAAAGCGGTGCAGCTTCTTGAACAGTGCTTCTTTAGTTCGACTCGATCTGAATTCTTTTTGCTCGACTCCCAGGTATTCGAGAATTTGATAGACAGTCGCATCCCCAATGTGTTCGACGAGTTTAAGAGTCCGGAACCAGGAGAGCGTGTCGGAAGGTTTTACTACAACACGCAAAAATGCCAGGGCGTCTTTGATGTGCGCCGACTCCGCGAATCGGATTCCGCCAAATTTACGAAACGGGATCGCGTGTTTCCCCAGTTCGATTTCGAGGTCGAACGAATGTGAGCTTGAACGAAACAGGACCGCAATCTCGCTCAAGGGTATGCCCTTATCTCGAAGATCCGCGATGCTCTGCGCAACATAGCGCGACTGCTCGTTTTCATCTGTGGCACTAACGACCACCGGCTTCTGATCTCCTTCGATCCGCGAAAAGAGTCGTTTTTTGAAGCTCTCCTTCACTTCGTCCATCAAAGCGTTAGCGACATTCAGAATCGGTTGAGTGCTCCGATAGTTCTCTTCTAGTTTGATGATCTGTGCCGCAGGAAAGAGCTTGGGAAACTCCAGCATGTTTTTATGGCTCGCGCCACGGAAGGAGTAAATTGACTGAAACTCGTCGCCGACCACCGCCACGTTTTCCTGTTTCGCCGTCATCAGTTTGACGATCTGCGCTTGCAGCTTATTGGTGTCCTGGTACTCGTCGACCATGATGTAGCGATACTGTTTAGAGATCTCCTCACGCAGTTGGTCGCTCATTTCCAGTGCTTCGCGAAAACGGACGAGCAAGTCGTCGTACGTCAGCATGTGCCGAGTTCGCTTGAACTGCTCAAATGATTTGTAGAGTTGATCCAATTCTGATCGTTCATCAACAAACTGCGGGTAGCTCTGATTCAAAACCTGTTTGAGCGTGCTCACTTTGTTGACCATCATGCTGAAGATCGCAGCGATGCTACGCTTGCGAGGGAAATGACGATCTTTGGTCAGTCGCAGTTGACGGCGAAGCAGATCGATCAAATCCTCGGTGTCGCCCTGATCGAGCACGCTGAAGTTTTTCTGCAACCCTGCAAGCTCGGAGTATTTTCGCAAAACCAAATGGCCGAGCGAGTGAAAAGTTCCTCCCGAAACGCGCTGACAACGCGCATCAGCCAACGCAGCGGCACGGCTCAGCATGCTCGTGGCGGCGCGCCGCGTGAAAGTCAGCAGCAACACCGACTCCGGTTTCGCTCCAATCTCGACGAGTCGCGCGACGCGATAAACGAGCGTTCGGGTCTTTCCGGTACCGGCGCCGGCGACGATCAGCAAGGGACCTTCGGTGGTCATTACCGCTTTCAGTTGCGCTTCATTGAGTTCAGCCTGGTAATCAATGCTGCGTGTTCGCGCGAGCGCGGCCGTTTTCAACACCAAACGACTCCCGGTTGCGATTGGCTGCGTTTTTCCGAGTTCGAGATCTCGTCGCAACTTGCGTAATTCGGAGGCAAGATCGGAGACAGATTGGTATCGGTCCTTCGGCGCCTTCGCGAGTGCCTTGGTAAGAATCGTCAGAATGCCTGCAGGAATATTTCCGTTGTCAGCATCCGGCAACTTTGGTGGCCTGTGAAGAATTGCGTGCATCGTGTCGATACGATTTTCGTTCACGAATGGACACGAGCCAGTCAGCATTTCGCAAAGAACGACGCCAAAAGAAAAGATGTCGCAGCGGCGATCGACACGCTGGCCCAGCAACTGTTCGGGCGACATGTAATTGACCGTGCCGAGTAGCGTGCCCGATTCAGTCTTCACCCGCAGCAGAGTCTTTTGTTCACTGTCGGCTGCGAGAGCACGCTCGCGTTGTGCGACCAGTTTTGCGAGACCGAAATCGAGGATCTTTGCGTAACCATCGCGACTGATCATCAAGTTCTCAGGTTTGAGATCACGATGGATGATTCCGAGATCGTGCGCTTTGGCGAGACCCTCTGAGATTTGAATAGCGATATCGAGCGTCTCTTTGATCTTCAGAGCACGGCCTTCGATCTTGCGACGCAGCGTGTCGCCTTCAACGTACTCCATCGCGATGTACGGCTTTCCATTGTCCTCGCCGACTTCATAGACAGTGAGGATGTGTGGGTGATTCAGCGCCGAAGCGGCGCGTGCTTCCTGAAAGAAACGGCGGCGGCGATCTTGTTGAGAGAGATACTCGGTGGGGAGGAGCTTTATGGCCACAACGCGGTGGAGCTTCTTATCCCACGCCTTGAAGACGGCGCCCATCCCGCCAGCGCCGATAGGCTCCATGATTCGGTAATGGGCGATCGTCTCGTCAGGGGTCGGCTTCATGGCTGAGGGAACGGGTCTTGGTTCAGTTTAATGATTGTGACCGAGGAATTTTACAAGAAATATTTTCGTTTGACCCAATGCGGATGGGTCACCCGCACGCTCACATGACTGAACAATTCAAGCTTAATAAACGCCGGGCGGGAAGGGTGACTTGCCCCCGATCAAGTTGCCCTATCACGCAAGGTCGATAATACTGCTACTTGAGCGGGGGCAAGCCGCCTTCTTCCCGACCTGTAATCCATTTGAGGCTGAGTTGTTTCATATGAAGCTTGCGTGCTGATCCTTTTCACGTTGCAGTCTTTTCGTGGAACGTGGATGGTCTGCAACTCGATTGCTGGGCAATATGCCGCATAGCAAACTCAGTCAGCAACACTAGTGCGGAAATTTCCTCGGACACGATTGAGCTGGTATGCAACGACGATCCAAAAAAGTTCCTTTAGCCAGCCAACAATCCTTCGGATTACACACATCACCTCGGACGGCCCTTAACTTGCTGTGGGTCGCGATCAAGAGCCGGAAATCATGGGTCAGCTGAACGTCGAACAAGAATTTGATGACAGAAAAATGCGCGACTTTACGCAGGCGCTGCTGGCTGACCTGCGCGCACTCGCTTTCATGCTTGAAGATGGTCGCATCGAAAGTCGAGCCCGAAGGATCGGCGCAGAGCAGGAGATGTTTCTAATTGATCGACACCTGCGTGCTGCGCCTCTTGCACTTGAAGTGCTCTCCCGAGCGAATGATCCGCGTCTAACAACGGAGATCGCGCTTTTCAATCTCGAAGCAAATCTTACCCCAACGGACTTAACTGGCGGCTGTTTCCAACAAATGCACGCGGAACTAACGGACGTCGTAACGAAAGCAAGGAAAGCTGCCTCGGAACTCGGTGGCGACGTTTTACTCACCGGAATCCTGCCAACGCTTCGTGTCTCAGATTTGACACTCGACAATCTCACTCCCATGCCGCGTTATCACGCGTTGAATCGAGCCGTTAAGAAACTGCGAGGCGAACCATTTTCCATCCATATAAAAGGCCTGGATGAACTACACCTTAAGCACGACAACATGATGATGGAGTCGTGCAACACGAGTTTCCAGATCCACTTCCAGGTTGATCCTTCTCGGTTTGTCGCCACTTACAACGCTGCCCAGGCGATCACTGCTCCGCTCCTCGCTGCATCCGTGAATTCACCATTGCTGTTTGGGAAACGTTTATGGCACGAAACAAGGCTGGCTCTCTTTCAACATTCTACGGATGTGCGCAGTCGGGCCGAGCTCGCTCGCAGTCAACGAACGCGCGTCGGCTTTGGCAGGCAATGGCTGCAACATTCAGTGATTGAGCTGCTGCACGATCAAATCGCGCGCTTTCGCCCGATCATGATTACTCGTCCGGATGAAGATCCGATGCTCGTGTTGGCCCGCGGCGAGATTCCGATGCTCTCGGCGCTCCGTTTACACAACGGCACCGTTTGGCCGTGGAATCGCGCATGTTATGGGGTTAAAGATGGCGTCGCGCATCTGCGAATCGAGAATCGCGCGCTTCCCTCTGGACCCACCTTGGTCGATCAGGTTGCAAACGCTGCATTCTTCAGCGGACTCATGCTGGCGCTGCCTGAGGAGTATGGCAACATCGCGGAGCGAATGGATTTTGACGATGCGAAAGCGAATCTGTTTGCGGCCGCGAGGTATGGGCTCAACAGTCAACTTAAATGGCTCAACGGACGAAGTGATTCTGCCTCGTCGTTAATCTTGAGTGACCTCCTTCCTTTGGCGCGCCAGGGTCTCAACAGCGTCAACGTCAATCAACAGGACATTGATAAATATCTGGGGATCCTCGAAGAGCGCATCCGAAGCGGCCAAACCGGCGCCCAGTGGATGTTGAACTCTTTCTCGGCAACTGATGGTCCGGTGCCACGCGACTCCCGTTATCGTGCTTTGACCGGAACTATGCTTCAACATCAAAAGAAAGGAAGCCCGGTTCACACCTGGCCACTCATGAAGGCAACCACTGAAACCGATTGGAGCGAGAGTTATCAGACCGTGGGACAGTTCATGACGACTGATCTGTTTACTTTGCAGCCTGATGATCCCTTGGATTTCGCTGCGAGTGTGATGGATTGGCGCCACATTAGGCACATTCCCGTCGAGAATGAGGAAGGTGAACTTGTGGGGTTATTAACGCACCGCTCGTTGCTGAGAGTGTTGAGCCGTGGCTTGCATAAAGGCAGCGATGAACCACTGATCGTGCGCGATATTATGAAGGCCGATCCGGTGACTGTAGGCTCCGCTACTCCGACTCTCGAGGCGATGGAAGTAATGCGCAGTAATCAGGTCGGCTGTTTGCCCGTTGTTGACGACGGCCAACTTGTAGGGATTGTGACATCCTTTGATTTCCTCGATGCTTCCGCACGTCTATTCAAGGAACACCTCACAAAAGCACAAACAAAACCGCTCAAAGTCTTAAAAACCAAAACACAGACTGTGTGAGGTCATTACCACTTCGCGGTTGCGGTGGATCCGAAGTTACTTGACTGCCGATTGCAGACGGTCGATTGACAAGCAACATTCAATCGGCAATCAAAAATCGGTAATCGTCAATGTAGATGAGTAGTTTCTCGCAAGTTACTGAGTCAGTTCCCACAACCACGAACCGCATTCTTAAAACAGTTCCTTCTTTTTTCGCAGGATTGTTCCGGCACGTCTGTTGCCAATCACAAAGACGAGTCAACAAATTGGGTCACAGCAGCATGGTGCTGTGTTCTGAGTCGGAGGTGGGCCATGGCGAAAGATGGACGAGACATTCTCGACGTTCTCCAAGCTGAGTTGGATTTCATTGAGAAAGAAGGCTACAAATCGTCTGATCGCGCGCCATGGTTGTCAAAGTCCATCTTTCAGGATTCAGTGACCTGTCTAAATTACGGCTACCCCTACCGCGCCCACCCCTGCAGCGAATGCCACTTGCTCGATTTCGTGGCCACGGAAGATTTCAAGACCATGGTGCCTTGTCATTACATCCCGCTGAATAAAGCGGGAGAGACTATTGAGGAATTGGAATCCAAAGGCGACGAGGCAAGGGCGTTGAACCTGGTGAAAACCTGGCTTCGCACGCAGATCGATCGAATCTGGGCAGAGCGATCCCGTACGTTCTGGCAAATGGTCGACTGAGTTATGCAGGGGCGGGCGCGGCCTTTTATGAACCAAAACTCACTTGGAAAGGAGGATAACAAATGGCATCAGGAAATTTCTTAACACCGACGAAAAACTTTCTAATGGAGCCGTTCCGCCTTTTTCCTGATCTTAATCGCATGATGGAAGAGCCTTTGACGATGTTACGTCCAATGCTCCCTCTGGAAGAGAACTACTGGCCCATGAAGCCGTGGACACCCGCATGCGACATCTTCGAGACCGACAAAGAACTCGTGCTCAAATTTGAACTACCCGAGGTCAAGAAGGAAGACGTAAAAGTCACCATGGAGAACAATGTTCTGACGTTACGTGGTGAAAGAAAGTTTGAAGAGGAAACCACGCGTGAAAACTATCATCGCGTCGAGCGTCGTTATGGCGAATTCATGAGGAGCTTCAATGTTCCCATGTTTGTCGATGCCACAAAGATCAAGGCCGAATTCAAACATGGCCTGCTGACAGTGACGCTACCCAAGCGCGAAGAAGCAAGAGCTAAACAGATTGAAGTGAAAGTCAACTGATTAGTTCGGAGATTTTGGCGCGGGTGACCTCTGCTCGAGGGCCGCAGGTGATCAAAGGGTCACCTGCGGTTTTTCATTTGAGGGATGAAGGATGAGGGATGAGGGATGAAAGCCGCAGAAGCACAGGCCCGTTCCTATTCATCCCTCATCCTCCATCCTTCATCCTTAATATCCGGCCCAATCTTTGCACAGCTACTCGCGTCGCCTTTGTTTAGGCGCGTTTTGATAAATCGAACTCGCATTGTGCGTAAGAATCCGCAACACATTCCAACCCCATGGGTGATTTGATCGACATGCCAAACAGAACCATAACAGTGGACGGCAACGAAGCAGCCGCACACGTAGCTTTCAAAACGAACGAAGTCATCGCCATCTACCCGATTACGCCGTCATCACCGATGGGCGAATCGGCTGATGCGTGGTCGGCACACCAACAAAAGAACATTTGGGGCATGACTCCGCTCGTCCGCGAGATGCAATCGGAAGGCGGAGCCGCCGGCGCAGTTCATGGAACACTGCAAACTGGCTCACTTTCGACGACATTCACGTCGAGCCAGGGTCTGCTATTGATGATTCCAAACATGTTCAAGATAGCAGGCGAGCAGACCAGCACCGTCTTTCACATAGCGGCTCGTTCTGTTGCTACTCACGCACTTTCGATATTCGGCGACCACAGCGACGTGATGGCTACGCGTTCAACTGGCTGGGCTATGTTGTTCGCGAACTCAGTTCAGGAAGTTATGGACTTCGCATTAATAGCGCAAGCCAGCACGCTCGAGACGCGCGTGCCATTTCTGCACATCTTCGACGGCTTCCGCACTTCACATGAAGTCATGAAGATTAGTGAACTCTCGGACGACGAGATTCGCGCAATGATGGACGAAGAATTGGTCCGCCAACACAGAGCGCGCGCGTTGTCTCCCGACCATCCGGTAATGCGGGGCACCGCGCAGAATCCTGACGTGTTCTTTCAGTCGCGTGAGCGGGCTAACTCTCTTTATGACGCAACACCGGGAATTGTTGAATCGGTTATGAAACGGTTCGCGGAGCTAACCGGACGCAAATACGGCTTGTTTGATTACACCGGAGCTCCGGATGCGGAACGCATCATCGTGATGATGGGCTCCGGATGCGAGACCGTTGAAGAGACAGTCATTGCGATGCAGGCCGGCGGCGAAAGAGTAGGTCTGCTGAAGGTCCGTCTGTATCGGCCATTTGCAGTCGACCGTTTCCTCGCAGCGCTGCCCCAGAGCGTTAAATCGATCGCCGTTTTAGATCGAACGAAAGAGCCTGGCAGCGCTGGCGAACCTCTGTACCAGGACGTCGTCACCGCACTGGCTGAGGGAGCTGACTCGCTTGAAGAGTTTGCGAAACGGCCCAGAGTCGTTGGTGGTAGATATGGGCTAGCTTCAAAAGAATTCACGCCGGCGATGGTGAAGGCAGTTTTTGATGAGCTGAAAAAAGATCGGCCCAAGAACCACTTTAGCATTGGCATTGTTGACGACGTAACGTTTACGTCTTTGCCAATCGATCGCACATTCTTTACTGAACCGGCCGACCAGGTTCGTGCGATGTTTTGGGGACTAGGTGCTGACGGAACGGTTAGTGCAAACAAGAACTCAATCAAGATCATCGGAGAAGACACACCGAATTACGCGCAAGGGTATTTCGTCTACGACTCAAAGAAGTCGGGAGCGATGACGGTTTCTCACCTTCGCTTTGGTGCTGAACCAATCAAGAGTACTTACCTGATTCAACACGCCAACTTCATCGCAGTTCATCAATTCAATTTTCTCGAACGATTCCCTGTGCTCGACTGCGCTGAGCAAGGCGCCACTCTATTGCTGAACAGTCCATATGAGCCTGATCAAGTGTGGTCGCAACTTCCGCGCTCGATTCAACAGGCAGTTATCGACAAGCGGATCAAGCTCTATTCAATTAATGCTTACGCTGTAGCGAAACAGGCGCAACTTGGTAATCGCATCAATACGATTATGCAAACCTGCTTCTTCGCTATCAGTGGGGTGTTGCCGCGAGACGAAGCGATTGATCGGATTAAGGACTCGATCCGGAAAACGTACGGTAAGCGAGGAGAACCTGTAGTACGGCAAAACTTCGCGGCCGTTGACGCAGCATTAGCCCATCTACACGAAATCACAGTTCCCGAGGCAGCAACGAGCTCGCTTGAAGAGATGCAATTCATCTCGGACGAAGCGCCCGATTTTGTTCGTGCAGTCACGACCGAAATAATCGCCGGTCGCGGCGACGAGCTGCCAGTCAGTGCATTCCCGCTCGATGGAACGTATCCGGTTGGCACAGCTCAGTGGGAGAAACGAAACATCGCGTTGGAAGTGCCGGTATGGGAGGAAGATCTTTGCATTGAGTGTGGCAAGTGCGTATTCGTCTGCCCTCATTCGGCTATTCGGGCAAAGGTCTGCGAGGAGAGCAATCTCGTCAATGCACCTGAAGGCTTCAAACATATTTCGGCGAAGTGGCGCGAGATGCCCGACAAACTCTACACGCTGCAGGTCGCTGTCGAAGACTGCACTGGCTGCCAGCTCTGCGTCGAAGTTTGTCCCGCGAAAGACAAGAAGGATCCATCGCGAAAGTCGCTGAATATGCATCCGCAGTTGCCGCTGCGCGAAACCGGACGTGCAAATTGGGATTTCTTCTTGAAATTGCCGGATCTTCAAACCGGCAGTCCGCTCAGTTTTGGATCAGTTAAGAACGTCCAATTGCTGCAACCGTTGTTTGAGTTTTCAGGTGCCTGCGCCGGCTGCGGTGAGACGCCGTATATCAAACTGCTAACACAGCTCTTCGGCGACCGCGCAGTGATTGCCAACGCTACAGGCTGCTCAAGTATCTACGGTGGTAACTTGCCAACTACACCCTACACAACGAACCGCTTTGGGCGCGGTCCTGCCTGGAGTAATTCGCTGTTTGAAGACAATGCTGAATTCGGCCTCGGCATGCGGATGGCACTCGATCATCAAGGTGCTTATGCCAGAAATCTAGTCGAGCGACTGCGTGATCACATCGGCAACGAATTAGCTGATCACATTCTCAATACGGATCAGTCAACCGATGCAGGTATTCAGGCGGTGCGTGAATTAGTCAATACTTTGAAGGCGAAACTTGCTGACGACACTGACGTTCAAGCTCGCGATTTGATGAGTGTTGCCGATGCGCTGGTTAAGAAGAGTGTCTGGATCGTAGGCGGAGATGGATGGGCCTACGACATCGGTTACGGCGGCCTCGATCATGTCCTTGCTAGTGGCCAAAAGGTGAATATTCTAGTCCTCGATACGGAAGTCTATTCGAACACCGGTGGTCAGGCGTCGAAAGCTACTCCACTCGGGGCAGTTGCGAAATTCGCGGCCGGTGGTAAGCCAACGAGAAAGAAAGATCTCGGCATGACAGCGATGCGCTACGGAAACGTTTACATTGCTCAGGTCGCGATGGGCGCAAACGACACTCACACCGTCAACGCATTCATCGAAGCCGAAGCGCATGACGGTCCGTCGCTCATCATTGCGTACGGCCAGTGCATTGCGCACGGCATCGATATGGCCAAGGGCATGCACCAGCAGAAGCTGGCGGTTGAATCAGGCTACTGGCCACTGTATCGCTATAACCCGAACCTGACAGATCAAAACAAGAATCCCTTCCAGCTTGATTCTCGTGACCCGAAGATTCCGTTGGAAGACTACATCTACACGGAAGGCCGTTACCGAATGCTGCAACAGAGCGAGCCGGAAGTGGCAAAGTTCTTACTCGGGGAAGCGCAAAAGTTTGTAAACGATAAGTGGGAGCAGTACAAAAAGCTGGCACAGAATTGAGAGTCGTAACTCATTTCGAGCATAAAGCCGCAACTTTATTCGTGCAGCGTTTTCAATCGGGGTTAGTCAAGACCTCACAATGCGCTAACTCCCTTTCTATGGTTCACAGGAGTTTCAACGTGATTTCAGGGAAACCGCAGAAAATACTTGTCGAAATTTGTGTTTACCGCTTATCCTCCTGCCGGAATGAAAATGAAAATGCACGCAGTCACCCACTCAGTCCTGCGGAAACTCCCCCAGTTTCGGACGTGCCCCTGAGAAATATTTCGCCTACCTCGTCACTGCGTTTTTGCGAATTGAAGCAAACACTTGAAAAAACCTAACTCGCCATGCTGGCATGAACGTTGCCGATTGCCTCGCCAAGGGCGAGCCCCACTAAGGGCAAGAAATCATCTCTTTTTTCAATCCAACGTCGCCCAGCCATTTAAAGAAGCCGCCACTAATAGGGGGTGGAAGTGAAACTAACCAGAATCATTAAGCTACTGCTCGTCTGCGGTGCTCTGGCCGCGTTGGGAACGTGGTTCACGTCTGGAACCTCTTCCCAAATTAAGCAACCCGGCCTGTTGAAACCCGCAAATAACGAAGACTCCGACTACGTAGGAACAGACACGTGCAAGGCCTGCCACGAGGACCACTTCAACGCATTCGCGCACACATCACATGCCAAGCTTGCCGATATTGGCAATTGGAAAAATAAGATCACTGGTTGCGAATCCTGTCACGGTCCAGGCAAAAAGCACGTTGAGGGGGATGGAGATAAGACGAAGATCATCTCTTTCACGAACAAGTCGGCCAAAGAGACTTCAGAGACCTGTCTGACTTGTCATGCCGGGAAGGAAGAGCACAACAACTTCCGTCGCGGAGAACATTGGCGCAACGACATTGGTTGTACCGATTGTCACTCACCGCACTCAACAACTAGCGGCCGAAACGTGGCAAGTTCCAACATTTTCCCAACCACGTCGAACGCTGAGAAGCCAGGGCTCTCAAATATAAAACTGTTGTCGAAGAATGAGCCTCAGCTCTGCCTCGGTTGTCATGGTGAGGTCAAACCACAATTCAACGCACCCTTCCATCACAAAGTGCTGGAAGGAGCGATGAAATGCAGTGATTGTCACAATCCTCACGGTGGGTTCGAGCTCAAACAGACAAGACTCGCAACCGGCTCTGATGCTGCGTGCGTTAAGTGTCACGCCGATAAACAAGGTCCGTTCACGTATGAGCATGCACCAGTCAAGACAGAAGGCTGCGTGGCCTGTCATACACCGCACGGCTCGGCAAATCCTCGGTTACTGAGGTACAGCGCAGTCAATCAATTGTGCCTTTCTTGTCACAGCCAAGATCACGGCGTAGGTGCGGCAGAACCGCAAGGACCAACACATAACCAGAACGCGCAATACTCCAATTGCACAGCCTGTCACGTGAAGATACACGGCTCACGCACGAGCCCAGTCTTCTTCCGCTAAGGTGGTCAGAGGATGAGGGTCATGAAAAGCTACACTGCTAAATTGCTGAGAGCGCTATTACCAATGACGTGGGTCTTAATGCTAGCGGCTGCTGTGGCATTCGCACAGCAGCCCGCTAATCCAACCGGCAGCCCAAAACCTGCTAATACTTCAGAAGTTAAGAAATCAACGTCGACAACCACGGAGGAGCCCACTTCTAACACCACCGGTGAAGATGCGGGCAATTACACGGTTACCTCGAGTATCGAATTCGGTTATCGAGGGTTCTCAATGGCTGGCGACGAAGATAAGTACAAAAGTGACCTAAACTACAAGGCCGGCCCACGACTCTTCGACACGAGTTTCTTGATGCGCTCGAAGAACAGCAAAGGGCTGTTCGACACCATGCTCGTCACGTCGACCGGGTGGGGCGCCGATCCCACAGGCAACATGAGGATGAGCGTTGAGAATCCGAAATGGTATCGATTTGACGCTACCTACCGACGATTCAAATACTTTCGCTTTCTAAACAACATCGCGAATCCAAATTGGCCCTTTACGCCCCCACTACCGGCGAATCCAAACGTTGGCCTGCATCGTTTCAACACGAAAACAACGATGGGCGACTTCGATCTGACGCTCTTACCCAAGAACGAACTGATCAAGTTCTACGTCGGCTATTCTCCCGAACGTTACAATGGGCCGGCGACTCAAATGTACCACGCCGGCGGCGGTGAGCTGTTTTTGCCCGTTGAATTAAGATCGCGAGCAAACGACTTCCGCGTCGGGGCTGATGCTAAACTCGGTCCGGTAGACCTCTCGTTTATGCAGGGGTTCCGTCGTTTTCGCGACGACAGTTTCGTGGTCGGGGGCACCGGCCTCAACACAGCAAGCTCGGCCACGCAGCTAACGTCTTTCACTCGCAACGATCCAGTTCGCGGAAGTGTTGATTACACGCGTTTCAGCATCCATTCGCTCGTTGCGAACAAACTTGATTTAACTGGCCGTATTCTTTACAGCAATTCTGAATCCAACTCGAATTACGTCGAGAATATCACCGGCCGCAATTGGAATCCCAGAATTACAGGCTTCCCACCGACGCCTCCAAATGCAACTCCAAACATCCTGAATCTTGGCCAGTACAACATCACGAGCAATACCGAACGACCGAGCTGGCTGTTTGATTTCGGCGCGACTTATCTGGCGACCAAGAATTTCAGGTTGTCAAATACGTTTCGCGTTGAGGATTTCGAGATCACCGGGGCCGGTCTCTTTGCAGACTTCTTTAGCCTCACCCGGGGCACGAGAACCGACACCATCGGTTTCAGCAACCGCGATGCGTTATTACTGACGAAGTATAGGAAATACCAAAATACGGTCGAGGGCGATTATCAATTCAATCCTCGCTATTCGGTGCACTTCGGATATCGCTATGGTCAGCGCCAGAACGAGCAAATGGTGGAGGGACATAATTTCGGAAACAACGGTGCGCCTCCTTTTACGGAGGAAGAGCTGGAGGAGAAGCATATAGTTGAAAGCAATAACACCAACGCGTTCTTCGGCGGCTTCAAGGCGCGGCCTTACAACAACTGGACCATGTACTTCGACGCGGAGCATGGTACGGCTGATAACATCTTCACGCGCATCGGCAACTACGATTACACTAACGTGCGGTTCAAAACTCGGTACTCGCTGAACCGTAAGTTCAATCTGAATCTGTATGTAATCACGCGGGACAACGCGAATCCTTCGGAGATTGCGGGCGTCTCTATCGAAGACTTTGGCCTCAAGTACAAATCGCGTGCGTTTAATTCATCAGTTGATTGGTTGGTGACTCCCAGGTTCTCGATCAACGCCGGCTACAACTACAACTGGGTAAACAGCAACTCCGTCATTGACTATTCATACTTAAGTTCTGCGAACTCTGCCATCCGCGGCAATGCTCTCTACTTCATGCGTCTGAACTACTTCTACTTCGAGTCGACGGCACGCTTCTCGGATCGAGTCACGCTCTATTCGGCATACCGGATCAGCGACGATAACGGGCAAGGCAACAGAGTTTCAGATCCAGCAGTGACCGGCGCGCGGACGATAGTCAGTTCGTATCCTATGAGCTTCCAATCTCCGGAAACGAGGTTGGCAATCAAACTCCACCGGCGACTCGATTGGAACGTTGGCTATCAGTACTACAATTACAACGAGAGTCCGATTGTTGGACCACGGCCGCAGAACTATCACGCGCACCTGCCGTATACTTCACTACGCATTTACTTCGGCAGGATAGAATAGAGAGAAAGGACTTTCAGCCGAATTTGAATCCTGCAAACTCCAGCTACCGATCTCAGAGGCGGCGGCTGGAGTTTCTTGTATCAAGCGGCCGGTGGTAGCAAGAACACTCAGCAAAAAATCTCTCGGCAAAATGCTCGTCAGGAGGCTAATATGAGTGGAATCAAGGTCGGTACAAACTTTGCGGTCTTCCTGCTGTTCTTTGGCGTAGCGGCGTTAGAAGCACTGCAAACGCACAACTGGATCAAAGCAGCTTTTTGGGCAGCTATCGGAGTCGTCTTTCTACTTGCAGATAACTCTCGAAAAACCAGTCACCCATAACTTATAGTCTGTTAAAACGCGGTCTCACGAACCTACGATCTTCTTTGATCAACCGTCGGAGGATACGGGATGTTCGAACGACAACAGGACACGACAGGCGCGCGTCCGACACGACGAACGTTTCTCGACTTGCTCCTGGGAGGAAGCGCGCTCGCTACGCTGGGGGCGATTGTCTATCCCATTCTAAAATTCATGACCCCACCCCGAATAGTCGAATCGACTGAAAACTCGGTGGTGGCCGCAAAGATCGCGGAAGTACCAAAGAACTCAGGAAAGATCTTCAAATTTGGCAACAAACCGGGAATTCTCGTGCGAACCGACGCGGGAGAGTTGAAGGCCTTTTCAGCGACGTGTACTCACCTGGATTGTATCGTGCAGTATAGTTCAGAGAAGAAACAGATCTGGTGTGCTTGCCATAACGGACAATACAACTTAAACGGTAAGAACATTGGTGGACCACCTCCCCGCCCTCTCGAAGAATTCAAAGTGAACACAAGGGGAGACGATATAGTTGTAACCAGGACATAGAGCGTGAGCATCCAATCGATCACAGCGTGGCTTGACGAGCGTCTGTCGTTAAGCTCACTCGCAAAAATCGCTGAGAAGAAGGAAGTCCCACTCCATCGCCATTCGATCTGGTACTACTTTGGCGGCATGACGTTGTTCTTGTTTGCCGTGCAGGTTGTGACCGGCATTCTTTTGCTGCTCTATTACCGCCCCAGCGCTGAGAATGCATTTGAAAGCGTTCAATTCATTGTCACGGAAGTTCAATTTGGCTGGCTGATCAGATCAATACACAGTTGGTCTGCCAATCTGATGATCTTGACGCTGTTCATTCACATGTTCAGCGTCTTCTTCTTACGCGCGTATTATCCGCCGCGTGAAATAACCTGGGTAAGCGGTGCTGCTCTGCTGATCATCTGTATCTGTTTTGGTTTCAGCGGCTACTTGCTTCCCTGGAACAAACTGGCTTTTTCAGCCACGAAAGTGGGCACTGAAATCGCCGGTGTGGTTCCCGTCGTCGGACACCCAATCCTCAGATTTCTTCGTGGCGGCGACGATGTTACTGGTGCAACACTTACTCGCTTCTTTGGATTTCACGTAGCCGTCTTACCGGCAACCGCGACCGTTCTTATCGCCATTCATGTTTTGTTGGTGCAACTGCATGGCATGAGTGTGCCGCCAAAACTTATCGGACAGCCAGTCAAAAAGATGAAGTTCATTCCGAACTTTCTGCTTCGCGATCTGATTGGCTGGATTTTGGCGATAGGTGTTCTCGCCGCGTTGGCTGCGTTGTTTCCCTGGGAATTGGGCGAGAAGGCCGATCCCTTTGCACCGGCGCCTGCAGGCATTAAGCCTGAGTGGTACTTCCTTTTCATGTTCGAGACATTAAAGAGGATTCCAGCAAAGGTGCTCGGATTCGACGGCGAAGTCCTGGGAATTATGGCCTTCAATTTCGTTGCATTACTACTGTTCCTGGTGCCGTTCATAGATCGGTCCCCAGAAAACCAGCGACGGCGATTGATCTTCAACATTATCGGCGTCGTGGCACTCGTTTTTATGGTAGTGATGACATTGATTGGTTATCTGTCATGAAGCTACTCGCTAACGGTTTACAACTGAATCGTTGCCCTGCGGCTTCGCGTTCGATGGGCGTGCGTTTTCGTGCTAACGGCTTTGCCGTCCGATGTGAGGCGGTGGCTTTGCCCCGCCGTTACGACCATCCGATCTTTACGGGCTACGCCCTTCGTGCGGGCTCTGCCCCTTCCACTGCAAGGCCAAAGGCCGCACCAGGGGCAGAGCCCCAGACAAAAGAACCTCGACTACGGCGGGGCAAAGCCACCGCCTCACATCAGACGGTAAAGCCACATTCAAACTCACCGCTTGTTAAGTTCGCTCTCGCAATGATTCCACTCCTCCTAATCTCCCTGCCCGCAATTGCGCAGCAGCAGAAGAGCTCCTGCATCGAATGTCATCGGCAGCTTTCAGACCCGAGGCTTAGTGCGCCTGCGAAATTGTTTGACAACGACATCCACCGTGCACGAAATCTCTCCTGCAACGATTGCCACGGTGGCGATCCAAATGCTGACACAAAGGAAGCGGCAAAAGATCCACGTAAAGGTTATTTAGGCAGGCCACGGACGCTCGACATTCCCGCGTATTGCGGCAAATGCCACAGCGATGCGAACCTCATGAAGAGATTCAATCCTTCGTTACGGGTGGACCAGGAACGCGAATACTACACGAGCGTACATGGCGCTCGACTGAGGGCGGGTGACCAAAGAGCTGCGACGTGTATCAGTTGTCACAGCGTTCACGGGATCAGAGCCGTCAATGATCCGCTGTCATCCGTCTACCCTTTGAACGTGGCCGATACATGCGCTACATGTCACGCGAGTGCCGATTACATGCGCGGGTTTGGTATCCCAAACGACCAGTTTGCTAACTTTAAGACGAGCGTTCACGCTAAGGCTCTCTACGAGAAACAGGATTTATCAGCGCCGACTTGCAACGATTGCCATGGTAATCACGGTGCTGCGCCTCCCGGCATTACATCCGTTGCGAATGTCTGTGGTCAGTGTCACGCACGACAGGCTGAGCTATTTCAGAAGAGTCCGCACAAAGCTGCCTTTGACCAAAGGGAGTTGGGAGAGTGTGTTACTTGCCACAGTAACCACGCTATAGCAGTACCCAGTGACCAGATGCTTGGAACTTCTCAGGGCTCACTATGTATAAACTGTCACTCGCCTTCGGATAAGGGATTTGTCGCTGCTGGTCAGATGCGATCAATGATCGATCAACTGATTGCCAGCATCGACAACTCATCTCAGATTTTGACACGCGCTGAACGGGCGGGAATGGAAGTCAGCAGGCCTAAATTCGAGCTGAAGGGTGCGACTGATGCCTTAACGCATGCGAGAGTGTTGATACACTCTTCATCTGCCGATGAAGTTTCAAAAGTAGTCGGGCCAGGTCTGCAGGTAGCAGAGAAAGGTTATCAATCAGGCGTGGCGGCATTAGCGGAGCGGACCTTCAGACGCAAAGGCCTGTTAGTTTCACTAGTGTTTATTCTATTTCTCGCTGTGGTAGTTTATCTAAAAATCAGACAGATTGAGCGAAAGGCGACGACCGCTTCGACGTAAATGCGTAGAACCTTCGAGAGCCTGGGGAATCAAGGAGTACGCCACGGCCTGGCTGTCGTTTTTGTTGTCGGGCTTCTGCTTGTTTGCCCGGTTTTGATTTCGATGGCCTCGAGTGTGCTCGAATCGCAACGCTCGACTTCGCGCAGACCTTCACAACGGCCGCGAGCGCCGCAACGTCCGAAGATTGACTACTCACGGTTCTCGCACACTACACATGTTGAAAAGCAAAAGTTGGCGTGCGACTCGTGCCACAAATTTCCCACGAAGAACTGGAAGGAACTACGTAAAGGTGACGCAGCCTTCCCTGACGTCGGCGATTTTCCTGAACATCCCGCCTGTCTCGGTTGTCACCGCCAGCAGTTTTTCGCCCGGGAACGGCCTGCGCCGATCATCTGTTCGAACTGCCACATCGCGGTTACGCCTCGAGATACAGCTCGCTGGTTGTTTCCCAGTCTCGGCGATCTAACAGACCCGAAATTGAAACGTCGCAATGCGCCGTCAGAATTTGGCGTCGGTTTTCCTCACGAGAAGCATCTGGAAGTCGTAGGTTTCAACGGACCACGGCGGAATCCAAGCTTTCTGTTTACGACTGTGGCGTTTCGTTCGGTTGCTCAAGACGAACCGAAGAGCTGTGTAGTCTGTCATCAGACTTATCAACCCCAGGGCGACTCAAATGACGAATATGTAACAAAGCCACCCAAGAATCTCGGTGATGCGTTCTGGTTGAAGAAAGGTACGTTCAAGACGACTCCTGTTAGCCACACAACTTGTTTCACTTGTCATAACGCTGACTCGGGAATCCCGCCTGACTCCAAAGACTGCCACGTATGTCACAAGTTGTTACCTTCCGGGGCAAAACCTCGAGCGGATTTCGATCCGAAACTTCCAACTGCAATGGGAATTACGGACGGAGTGATTCTCAAACAGTGGAGCACTCGAATGTCTTCGGGAACATTCCGGCATGAAGGCGGTGCTCATCCAGCTGTTACTTGCCTCAACTGCCACAACGTCGCGGCGATGAACACTCTCGACTTTGCGACTCGAAAAGTTCCAGTGAAGTCGTGTGGAGGCGCAGACGGTTGCCACGTCACAGCAACTCTGGACGAAGGAGGCGCGCTTAATTTCGAGATCGATTCAAAGAAAAAGGATCCGAAGTTCACCTGCACGAAGTGCCATGTCATCTTCGGCCAGGGTGTAATTCCAGAAGACCACTCGAAGGCGATTGTTCCGGCAACGCCTGCGAAGAAACCCGGCGCATGAGGCGATTGCTGCAAACATTGGGAGCCTACGCGTCGCGCGCGCAGCTGAGCGCGAGGCGCGAACTACAACGATTCTTCATGTTCATTCGTGCTGGGCATCCATCTCTACGCGCGACACGAGCGCTTCCAGTGATAGCTATCACCATCATTTTTTCGGGATTGTTCTTGTCGAACAACGCGACCTCATCTGAGATGGCGCCGGAGCAGCAGCAGATGCAGTTCCCTGAAGGTCTCGACTACTCGAAATTTCAGCACAGCAGCCGTAATCATGCTCGCTTACCATGCTTGTTGTGTCACCGGCGCGAGGGCAACGCCTCGCGACCATCTCTTCCCGGCGCGAACGGTCATTTACCGTGTGCCGGTTGTCATGCGCAACAGTTTTCAAATTCCGAAAGCCCGCTCTGCACGATCTGTCATACAGATGTAAAGTCGGGTGCCGTTAAAGCGTTTCCCCGGATGAAGAGTTTTAGAATGAAGTTCGACCATGCGCGTCACGTGAACATGGAAAGCGTTAGTTGCGCGACATGCCATAGCCCTGCGCGCGGTGGCGTTGCTTTATCAATTCCTGTGAGCTTCAGTGCACATAACACTTGCTATCGTTGTCACACGCCAAGGGCACAGTCAGGCGGGCGCGACATCTCCTCTTGTGGTACGTGTCATCAACTCGGGGGGTACCGTAGGACTCCGGTGTTTACGCAGGCGTATCGCGTGAGTTTCAGTCACGCAAAGCATCAAAAGATGACATGCAATGAATGCCATCAAGTAAGAGCCGGCATGCCTCAAGGCCGGCAAATGACAACTCCGGAACCTCTTAACCATCATGCGACCGGGCGTGGGGAGAGTTGCATGACCTGCCACGACGGCAAGCGGGCCTTTGGCGGCGACGACTTTTCTGTTTGCAAGAGGTGCCACACCCGTCCAACCTGGCGCTTTTAACGTAATTGTGGTGGATAGGACCTACCAGTCTCCTCTAGACCTATTTGAGGAATTTCGCGACCCGGTGGGAAAAACATCGCATCGACACCTTCTGGACTGTCCGTTTTTGTGGGAAACCTGGCGGCACAACCGTTGCCGTAAGCCCCGTCGTAGTTTTGATTCATTGAAGCTTATTGTGTGGAGGCAATGATGAATATCCGTACCGCGCTTACGAGATTCTTCCTGGTCCAGACCGTTTTCATTTTGGCACTGACTTTCTTGATTGTTTCAGTCCCGGCTCGTACAACCAGTCAAGACGATTCCGCGGCGGTTTATAAAGCGAAATGTGCAATGTGCCATGGCGCTACCGCTGAAAAGAAATTTGACGCGACGAAACCCGATGCCGAATTAACAGACATAATTTTAAAGGGCAAAAAGGCGGAGAAACCGCCGAATATGCCGGCATTCTCAGAAAAGGGCATAACAGCCGAACAGGCAGCCGCGCTCGTCGGTTTCATGAAGTCGCAGAAACATTAAGGTCAAGATCTACGACATGTGAGGCGAATCCTCAGGGAAGGACGACGTCGTGAGACGTTATCTTGCGGTTGCTGGTCTGTTATTCACTATCTCAGTTCTTGTAACTCTGTTTGCGAGTGGGCCCCGTTTCGTTGTGGCCCAGGATAACAGAAGCTCTCCGGAATCATCAGTAAGACCAAATGAGGGGGCCTTGATTGGTGGCGCCCAGGCGGTTGCTTCCCCTGTTCCGTCATCCGGAATGCAGTGCCAGGGATGTCATGGACCAGGAAAGACCTTGCCTTATCTGGCGGGTTCATTATTTCACGCCGGCCCACACACCGATTACGACCACAGCTTCCACGCTCAGGCGATTAGTAACGGAACTCGAGCTGCGACGTGTCTCGATTGCCACACTAGCAATCGCGACATGCGCACCATTTTGCCGGCGACGGATCCTCAATCAACAATCAATCGCGCAAATATCGCGACTACATGCGGCCGCTGTCACGGTGACAAATCAGTAATGAAAGGCAGCGGTATCAGCGATCGACCCTTTCTTGCCTATCGAGAGAGCGTTCACGCAAAGGCAATTGCACAAGGTAACCTGAGTGCCGCGGTTTGTACTGATTGCCATAACAGCCACAACATAGAACCCGCGTCCAATTCGAAGTCTTCAATCGCCAAGTCCAACATACCGACTACGTGCGGAAAGTGTCACGCCACTGAATCGCGAGAGTTCATGCAGAGTGTCCACGGACAGGCTGTAGTTCGCGGTGTGTCGCGGTCGCCTGCCTGCACCGAATGTCATGGGATACATAAGATTCTGGTGCCCGTTGACCACGCCACAAACGTTCCAACACTTGCAGTTGGAACTGAGAGCTGTGCGAGGTGTCATGAGGGCGTAACCCTGACGCAGGAGTTTGGTATCGCGAGCGAACGTGTCAGTAGTTACAAAGATAGCTATCACGGACTTGCATCGGAATTGGGTTCGAAGGTTGTAGCTAATTGTGCGAGTTGCCACGGGGTTCATAACATCTTGCCTTCTTCTGATCCTCGCTCAATGATTAGCACAGCTAACCTCACAAAGACCTGCGGGCAGTGTCATGTGGGAGCAGGCGCTAACTTCACCGCCGGCAAGGTTCACCTGACGTCAGAGCTAGTGTCGTCGGTCTCGACTCGTGACCTGGGGAGCAGTGGAACCAGAGTCGTGCGTTGGATTTACGTTCCGCTAATTGTCTTAACGATCGGCGGAATGGCTCTGCACAACGTCTTAGTTTGGCGAAAGAAGGCGGCGCTGAGACGGCGCGAAAAGCGCACGATCATCCGTTTGACCTCCAACCAACGTTTGCAACATTGGTTGTTACTAACCAGCTTCATCGCGCTCGTTATCAGCGGTTTCGCTCTTCAGTATCCCGACTTTGTATTAGCCTCTCTCCTTGGCAGCAATGAGAACATACGTCGATTCATTCACCGCTTTGCCGCGGTCGTCATGCTTGGTGTAGGTATCTACCATATCGCCTACCTTGTGATCACTGTGGAAGGCAGGAAATGGGTGCGCGACATGGTCCCAACCTGGAAAGACGTCAAGGACGTAATTGGTAACTTTGCTTTCTATCTTGGTGTCAGCAATCGGAAGCCGGCGATCGGAAGGTTTGGTTACGCCGAAAAGGCTGAGTATTGGGCTGTGATCTGGGG
Organism: Pyrinomonadaceae bacterium; assembly: GCA_035457565.1. Classification (GTDB taxonomy): domain Bacteria; phylum Acidobacteriota; class Blastocatellia; order Pyrinomonadales; family Pyrinomonadaceae; genus PSRF01. Next base: position 24,980 of record DATIBJ010000042.1, read on the forward strand.
CACCCTCATCATGGGGCTCACGGGCCTGATGATTTGGTTCAAGCTTGGTTTGTTTAGTTTCTTATCGCGCGGCTGGATAGATATTGCATTGGCCATTCACTTCTACGAAGCAGTTCTAGCTACGCTGGCTATTGTCATCTGGCATTTCTATCACGTAATCTTTGATCCAGACGTCTATCCGCTAAACTGGGCACTAGTTGATGGTAGAGTTTCGGAAGAACTCTACAAGGAAGAGCACGAACTGGATTATCATAAGCGGCTTCATACAGCAGAAGAGTCGGTGAGCGGCCCCGAGCAGCGTGAGTCGACGACTAGCGAAGCAGTAGATAAGGACCGCCCCACGCCCGATGCGCCTTCAGCAGCCACCAGTACTTAAACTCCCGGACCGGCAGACAAACAATTAACGATGGGTGAAGAACGGAAACTCACTAAAACCCCCAGCCTGTTTCGAAATTACATAAGCCTTGTTGGTGCAGCAATCGCGGTGGCCTCCATTGCTAGCGGTGTGTTGCTGTTCCTGATGGAGATCACGTCAACCGGCGAGAATCCTTACCTTGGAATTCTCACCTACATCGTGTTTCCTGCGTTTCTGTTCTTTGGTCTCTTTCTTATTATTCTCGGAAGAATCCTCGAGCGCAGGCGCCGGCGCAAACTGACGCCGGATGAAATTGCAGCGTATCCCAAGCTCGATCTTAATGAACCTCACGCGCGACGGGCATTTCTTATTTTTCTAGTAGTAACCTTCTTCTTCGTTTCCGCGAGCGCGTTCGGCAGCTACAAGGCATACGAGTACAGTGATTCAGTGGCCTTTTGTGGAAAGACGTGCCACACCGTAATGAAACCAGAGCATGTTGCATATCTGGCTGGTGCACATGCTCGAGTTCGTTGCGTTGACTGCCACGTGGGTCCGGGTGCCGGATGGTACGTGCGCTCAAAGCTTTCAGGTGCTTATCAACTTTATTCCGTCACCTTCAAAAAGTATCCGCGACCGATTACCACTCCAGTTCACAACCTTCGCCCGGCTCAGGACACCTGTGAACAATGTCACTGGCCCGAGAAATTCTTTGGCGCTCAACTGAAGGTCTTCAATCGCTACGCTTATGACGAGCAGAACACACTGCGTCAAAGACGAATGCTATTGAATGTCGGCGGCGGAAGTCCGACTACCGGACTTGTACGAGGTATTCATTGGCACATGAACATCGCCAATGAGATCGAGTATGTCTCCACCGATCACCAGCGACAGGTCATACCTTGGGTGCGAATAAAAGACATGAACGGGAATGTAACGGAGTATTTTGACCGAAATCGGCCCCCAACGCCTGAACAAATGGCTTCAGGGAACCGGCGCAAAATGGACTGCGTCGATTGTCACAACCGACCGGCACATCAATACCTTCCGCCTGATCTTGCTACTGACCTGGGTTTCGCTTCGGGAAGGCTCGATGCATCACTTCCTTATCTTAAGCGGAAAGCTGTAGAGGTCTTGTCCAAACCTTATCAAACGACGGATGAAGCATTAGTAACGATCGAAAACGACCTAAACAACTTCTATAGAACAAACTACAGCGACGTCTTTTCACAGAAGCAAACTGAACTAAAGGGGTCGATCAAAGAGATACAGCGAATATTCGGTACGTATTTCTTTCCCGAGATGAAGACCGACTGGCAAACGCACCCCAACAACATCGGCCACTTCTATTTCTCGGGCTGCTTCCGTTGTCATGACGGAGAGCACGTAAGCAACACCGGTAAGACGATTTCTGATAACTGCAATGTCTGCCACACCGTCCTCTATGACTCCGCAAATCCCAAAGCGTCCGTTGCTACAGGACCTTTTCAACACCCGGTTGATTTGGGTTCTTTGAGTGATCGGAAATGCGAGAGTTGTCATAAGGCCAACAAGCCATTCCAACACCCGATCAATCTCGGAGACATCTCGATGTTTCAATGTGCCGAGTGCCACCGGAAAGAGTGAGTTAAGTCAGGAGCAAAGGGTGAAGGATGAGGGATGAGGGATGAAAAAGACGGGCCATCGTCTGAAACTTTTCATCCCTCATCCTTCATCCTTCAACGTTCATCCTTCATCCCTGCTTATGATTGCCTGCGGAAAAGTTCGTTCCCATGGGTGAAGTTTCGCAACTGTCGCTGGACGAAACCGAAATTCTCCCCAATTTGACCCTGATAGGGTGGGCACATTGCTTGCACTGGTCGCCGGGAGGGTGTTTTGTCCCTACTACACCGTTTCCCTATAATCAGGCTGTCACTCAAATCACCTTTTCGGACAAGACAGCCAGGAAGTGAAGAAAACCGATCTGAAAAACCAAAAACTCAAGATTCTGGTTGTCGACGACGAGAAGATGATTCGGTGGTCGCTTGGGGAGGCACTCCGTGGCTGGGGATATGAGCCAATCGAAGTGGGCACCGCTGCGGCCGGCCTCGAAGCGTTCGACACTGAACAACCCGTCGCAAGTCTCCTCGATATAAACCTACCTGACGGCTCCGGACTCGAAGTGCTGCGCCAAATTCGCCAACGGCAATCGGACGCGGTGGTTATCATGATCACCGCTAATGTTTTGGTTGATGAAACCATTGCAGCGCTCCGCGGGGGTGCCTACGACTTCATTGGCAAGCCGATCAACCTCGAAGAGCTGCAGGTAGCAATCCGCAACGGTATCGAAGCTAATCGTTTGCGAAAGGAAGTAAATCTATTTCGTCGTGAGCGAGCTCAGGAATTTAGCTTCGATCAGATCGTCGGTGAATCGCCGGCAATGCGCGACATGCTGAGTATGGCTCACAAGGTGGCGGAGAGTGAGGTTTCGTCAGTATTACTTCAGGGCGAATCCGGTACTGGCAAGGATCTTGTTGCAAAAGCGATTCACTATCATTCGGCGCGCGCCAATCAGCCATTTGTAGCAATCAATTGTGCCGCACTTCCCAGCACATTGATTGAGAGCGAGTTGTTTGGGTATGAGAAAGGCGCGTTCACCGACGCGAAAGCGCGCAAGGAAGGCATGTTCGAGCAGGCCGAAGGCGGAACGCTCTTTCTTGATGAAATCGGCGAGCTCGAGTTGAGTCTGCAGGCGAAGCTGCTGCGTGTGCTCGAAGAAGGTTCGTTTCGACGAGTTGGTGGTCTGAAAGATCTACCGTTGGATGTGCGAGTAATTGCTGCTTCAAACCGCGACTTAAAGAGCGAAGGCGAAGCAGGACGTTTTCGCGCTGATCTCTTCTATCGTCTTTCTGTGATCCAGATTGATATTCCCCCGCTGCGTGAACGAGGCGACGACATTCGTGTGTTGGCTGAACATTACATGTCAAACTTCAGAACGCGGTTGCGAAAGAATGTTAATACGATAACTCCTGAAGCTTTGGCGACGTTTGGCGAATATACCTGGCCTGGAAATGTTCGAGAGCTTCGCAACGTGATTGAACGAGCGATGATTCTGGAAGATGGCGAGTCGATCACAACGAAGTATCTGCCTCGCGGATTGATTGGCGATGGGCGCGTCACGTTTGAAACGCGTTCAGATACGAAGTCGAAGGACCCGATGCAATTGCCAGTATCGGGAGTGTCGTTGGACGACGTCGAAATGTCTCTGGTCCGGCAAGCACTCGAACGCAGTAATGGAAACCAAACGAAGGCGGCCGAACTTCTGAACATCTCGCGCGACCAACTTCGCTACCGAATGAAGAAACTTGAAGAAGTGCAGGCTGCAGCTGGCGAGTAGCAACCAGAGGAATCATTGGTCATATATCATTTGACATTTCTCATTTGTCATTTTGTCTGGGCGAACCGGGCCGCTAATAACGGTGACACAACGTAAGCTTCTTAATCAATAAAACGCTACCGGGGCGCGCTAAGAGGATCCATACTGGATCAAAATGACAAATGAGAAATGTCAAATGATATATGACCAATGATTTCTCCTTCGACACCATGGCCGAGTCCTCAATAAAAGCACC
>DATIBJ010000043.1:0-18067 GCA_035457565.1 Pyrinomonadaceae bacterium
GGCCGCCCGTCTCTTTTTTGCTCGTGATCAATGCGCGACTGAAGAACGGACGGCCACGGAGGGCCGCCCCTACAAATATAAGCTAGGCGTCGGTTCGATGTTTGGATTACAGCCGGGAGGGCTGATACTTTTGGAGGGTCAGAATGGCGAACATCTTTCCGTAATCATTACACCCAGAGCTTCGATAGTAGCAAATGGACCATTCCATGCTGACTCTGAATTCATTCGCAAAGATCAATTGGAGTCTGCGGGTTCTGGGAAAGCGCGCAGACGGTTATCACGATGTGTTAACCGTTTTGCAGACCATCTCACTCTCCGATGAGTTACGCGTCGCTCGACGAGCCGATGACCAGCTGCTGCTTAAGTGTTCTGATCCCGCCATTCCCACGGACGAAGAGAATCTGATTATTCAGGCTGCGGAATTGCTGCGAGAAAGCCTCGGAGCCAGATTCGGCGGCATGCAGTTCGGTGCGGACATTGAGTTGATAAAGCGCATACCCTCGAAGGCGGGGCTTGGCGGAGGATCGTCTAACGCAGCAATCGCATTATTGGCTCTGAGTAAGATCTGGGAAATTGACGACACTGACCATCAGGAAATAGCAGCATACATTGGTGCGGATGTACCTTTCTTTTTGATTGGAGGGCGCGCTCTCGGAGAGGGAACCGGTACCACGCTTTCAGCCCTCAGCGATTGCGAAACGAAGTATCTGATCATTGTCGCGCCGACGGCGCGAGTGTCCACTGCCGCAGCATATAACGCGCTGGATGCCCGTTCCTTGACATCCTCCAAGTCGAACCCTATCCTTGCAGGTTCCTTCGCGGAGCTAGTTTCGAACGATTGTGATCTATCGGCCCTGCACAATGATTTTGAAGCTGTGATCTTTGAGATTGAACCTGAAATCGAGCGCGCCAAAAAGGCATTGCTGAAATCGGGTGCGGATAGAGCGTTGTTGGCTGGAAGTGGATCAAGCGTGTTTGGTATCTTTGCGAACCGACATGCGCGACAGAGTGCGCTTGAGCGTTTAGAATGTGAACCCGGTTGGCGAGTTTATTCTTGTGAGACGCTCGCGCGGAATGATTATCTGGAGCGGATCGGAATTACTCAATCCCGAATTTAAGGGTTTCTGGAAGCTAACAAATACTGGGGCGTAGCCAAGTGGTAAGGCACCGGTCTTTGGAACCGGCATTCGTTGGTTCGAATCCACCCGCCCCAGCCAAATTTCATTTTCGATTGTTGATTGAAGATTGATCGGTTCGGTGGCTCGGATCTTCAAATCGTCAATCTACAATCGTCAATCGTCAATGACTTTATGAGCACAACTGGCGGAATAAAGATCTTCTCTGGAAATGCGAATCCCAGGTTGGCTGAAGAGATTTGTCGCCAACTGAGTTGTGATATGGGAAGGGCTTTTACTGAGCGCTTCTCAGACGGTGAGTTCAACTTCCAGATAGATGAAAACGTTCGCGGCGGCGACGTCTTTCTGATTCAGTCGACTTGCCCACCGACGGATGCGCACCTGATGGAGTTGCTGATTATGCTCGACGCGTTCCGTCGATCATCAGCAGAGCGGATCACGGCGGTTATTCCATATTACGGCTACGCGCGATCGGACAAGAAGGATAGACCACGTGTTCCGATCTCAGCGAAGCTGGTGGCGAATTTGATCACCGTAGGTGGCGCTGATCGCGTGCTGACAATAGATCTGCACGCGGCTCAGATTCAAGGGTTCTTTGATATCCCGGTGGACCACTTGTATGCCGCTCCGGTAATGATCAATTACTACCAGGAGCACCGGCTACCGAATCTTACGGTGGTTGCTCCGGATACAGGTGGCGCCGAGAGAGCACGCGCCTACGCCAAACGACTCGATGCCGAACTCGCGCTTTGCGATAAGCGGCGTGAGAAAGCAAATGTCGCAGAGGTGATGAACGTGGTTGGCGACGTGCGCGGCAGGAGTTGTTTGATTGTTGACGACATGTGCGATACCGGTGGGTCGTTGACAAAAGTGGCCCGAGCATTGAAAGATGCTGGAGCCGAACGAATACACGCGTGCTTCACGCACCCGGTGTTTTCCGGCAGGGCAGTTGAACATTTGGCCCAGTCGGATATTGAACAGATAATCGTTACGAATACGATTCCGCTAGGCGACAACGCGTGCGAGCTTGAAAAGATAAAAGTACTAAGTATCGCGCCGCTTCTGGCGAAAGCGATCAAGTCGATCCATGAGGAGACTTCGGTTTCCTCGCTCTTCGTATGAAGGGCAAACACTGATGGCTTAAAAGAAGACCATCAGCGACCGGAATCATTTCCGATTGCCGATTGCCAATTGCCGATTGAAAGACACGTTTTCTGAGCGGGTCTTATAAATCGGCAATCGGCAATCAACAATCGGCAATGGTTAGGGTCGCTGAAAGTTTGTGAGGAGAAATATGGCGGACAAAAAAGAATTCAAGATTCAGGCGAAGCAGCGCACCGGTCGCGGCAAGAATGACGCGAGGCGCGCGCGACGCGAAGGATTGGTTCCTGTGACCGTTTATGGCGGCGGTGCTGAAACCGTTTCAGCCGTCGCTCCCTTGAGCGAACTTGCCGCTATCCTGCGGTCGGAAGCCGGACGCAACACGATCTTCACGATTGATGTCGAAGGTGTGGGCGCGAGCGAAGTGATGTTCCACGATCGTCAGATCGATCCCGTGCGCGGTCGTTTGATTCATGCCGACCTAACGCGGCTGGTCAAGGGTCAAAAGATCGAAGTCACCGTGCCGTTGCATTTGGTTGGCGAACCAATCGGCGTGAAGGAAAGGCAGGGTGTTCTCGAACAGATCTTTCGTGAGATCGAAATCCGTTGCGAGCCGCGCGACATTCCTGACTCAATCGATGTTGATGTTTCGAACCTTGACGTCCACGACGTGTTGCACATTTCTGACATTCAAGTTCCGGCGAATGTAGAGATCCTCAATCCTCCTGACACTGTGATTGCGACGGTCGGCATAGTTAGGGAAGAGGAGGTTGCTCCGGCGCCAGCAATTGAAGGTGAAGAACCAGCTGAACCTGAGCTTATTGGCAAGGGCAAGAAGGAAGAAGAGGGAGAGGAAGAAGGCGGCCAGGAGTAAGAGCATTGCCGATTGCCGATTGGCGTGTCTGGGTGAAGGTTCCTTTGACAATGTTTGCTTGGTCCGAATCTGTTGAAGTCTTTCACTGAAGGACAATCGGCAATCAGCAATCAAAAATCGGCAATGATTTATCTCATCTTCGGACTCGGTAACCCAGGTGCGGAGTACGCACGAACACGACACAACCTGGGGTTCATGGTGATTGACAAACTAGCGGCCGACGACGGCATTCACATCAGTAGTCGCGAATGTCGCTCGCTTGTAGGGCGAGGTCAGCTTGAAGGTAAGGCGGTGAAGCTAATAAAGCCGCAAACCTTTATGAACGTGAGTGGCGAAGCGGTGTCGTGCTTCGCAGCAAAGCATCATCTGACTATGCCTGCTGAGACACTCGTCGTTTTGTCGGATGATCTCGCGTTACCTGTCGGAAAGATTCGCATTCGCGAACGAGGAACAGCTGGCGGGCACAACGGTCTGAAGTCGATCATCGACGCGCTGGGAACAAACGATTTCGTCCGCGTGAGGATGGGTATTCAACCCGATCATCCGATCAGCGATGCCAAACGTTTTGTTCTCGATAGATTCGCAAGTGGTGAGCGCGAGTTAGTCGAACAAATGGTCGAGCAAGCGGCGAAAGCAGTGCGCACGATTGTGAGAGATGGCGGGCTGAAAGCGATGCAAGAATTTAACTAATTGATGATTGATGTTCGATAAACTTCAATTTGTCGTCAGGTCGCGTTTTCCTCAATGTTGAGAGTATCGAGAGATGACGACAAACTGAAGTTTATCGAACACGCAATCTGCAATGTTTGAGCGGAGGTTTTTGATTTGGATAACAAAAGACAATACGAAGTGGTCTTCATTGTAGACCCCACTGTCGATGATGAAGTAACGCGTTTGACGGACGGCTTCAAACAGATCGTCACGGATCAGGGTGGCGTCGTAACCAAGGCCGAGACGATGGGCAAGCGCCAACTCGCTTACGAGATCCTTCACCAAAAAGAAGGCACGTTTGTGTTGATGGAGATTGAGGGTTCTGGCCGCGAGATCGCTGAGCTCGAGCGACGTATGCGCGTCAACGATCGCGTGCTTCGCTATCTGACCGTCAGGGTTGATGAAGCCCGGCGTCGCGCAGAGAAGCTGAAGGACCGTCGCACCCGCAAGGCCGCGAAGAAACAAGCGGGCGCCGCATCTTCGGCGCGTCGTGGCGGTGCAGTCGAGTTTGCAGAATCCAACGGCGAGTAATCGCGTTGCGGCTCAGTTAAAGATTTACGAGGAACAATATGTCAACCAATTATGAAGAACGCCCGCGTGGCGGCGGATACGACAATGAAGACGATCAGGATCGGCGCTCGATGGGCGGTCGTGGCGGAGGGCGACGCATGCATCGACGACGCGTTTGTCGTTTTTGCATCGACAAAACCGATCTGATCGATTTTAAAGACGTTCGATTACTGCAGAACTATCTTCCTGAGCGCGGCAAGATTCTGCCGAGACGTATCTCCGGCAACTGCGCAACGCATCAGCGCATGCTTGCGGAAGCGATCAAACGAGCACGCAATATCGCGCTGCTTCCGTATACCACTGACTGAGAATTGAGGATTCGGTAATGGCACACACGAAGGTTTTGTTACGCGAAGACGTTGATGATTTGGGCGCACGAGGCGAAATCGTGCGCGTGCGTGCAGGGTACGCGCGCAACTATCTACTGCCGCGGAATCTGGCGGTCGAGGCATCAACCGGAAACGTTAAGGCGATCGAACAGGAGCGCGCGGCGCTGTTGAAGAAAGAGGCGAAAGAGCGTACGACCGCGGAAGCTCAATCAGAACAGATGCGTTCGCTGGTGCTTGAATTCAAGCGCAAAGCCGGCGAACAGGGCGCGCTTTATGGTTCGGTCACTTCGATGGATCTTGCTGAGGCCCTGAAAGAGCGTGGTTATGAAATTGATCGTCACCGCATCCACCTGCGCGAGCCTTTGAAGCGTCTGGGTGAGTTCAATGTTCCAGTGAGATTGCACCGCGACGTCTCGATCGATCTTCAAGTGAAGGTTGTGCCGGAAGGCGAAGTGATTGTGGGTCACATGACTCCAGAGCAAGAAGCCGAAATGAACCGGCAGACGCAGGAGCAGGAACAAGTACAACCGGCCGAATAGCCAATAAGCCGCAAATTCATACTGATAAACACGGATCAGAAATAAAGCAGAAGCACCGGGACCTGTCCTCCTGCTTTGCTCTTTCTAATCCGTGTTTATCTGTGAAAACCTGCGGCTTATTGGCTCTTGTTTTATCTTCGTGTCTAAATCTTGTTCGCACACTAACGCTGCTATATAGTCAGTCCCGAGATTTCAAGCACCGATCATATGTCAGCAGCAAGCTTTCAAGTCCCTGAACAACTTCCCCACAGTGCCGATGGCGAACGCGCGATTCTCGGAGCCATCCTCATAGACAACGCTCTGATGGCCCAGGCGATCGAGTTGCTCGACGTTGATGCCTTCTACGTTGAATCGCACAAAAAGATCTTTTCGGCGATGCTCGAGCTCTTCAATGCGGGCTCAGAGATCAATCCGATTTTCCTTGCGGAGGTTCTGCGTCAGCAAGGGCAGTTGCACTTTGTCGGCGGGGTGGGGGATATCGCGGCACTTACCGTCGGCATGCCGCGCATCGATAAGCTCGACAGCTACGCTAAACTCGTTCACGGAAAATTTCTTCTCCGCAGAATCATCCGCACCTCTTACCAGATAATCGCTGAAGCAACTGTTCAGGAAGACGAACCCGAGGTCATCCTCGATCACGCCGAACAGCACATCTTTGAGATCGCCGACGCCCGAATTCGTAAGGGCCTTGAACACGTTAAGCCGATAGCTGAGCGTCTCCTCGAAAAAGTGCAGGAGATGGAGGGCCGGTCGAACATGCTGACCGGTTTGACGACCGGTTTTCGCGATCTCGACACGATAACTTCCGGCATGCAGGCTTCGGATTTGATCATCCTTGCCGCGCGTCCATCGATGGGCAAAACGAGTTTCGCGTTGATGCTCGCGGAGAACGCCGCGCTAAAAGCGGGAGCGATTGTCGCCATCTTTTCTCTGGAAATGGCGAAGGAAGCACTCGTCATGCGCATGCTTTGTTCGCAGGGAAACATCGACGCGCAACGCTTCCGCACCGGTTTTCTAACGCGTCCAGAGTGGGCGCAGATCGCGAAATCACTTGGCACGCTTGCCGATACGAAGATCTTCCTGGACGACTCGCCAGCGATAAACATTCTCGAGATGCGCGGTAAGGTGCGACGCCTCGCTGCTGAACAAAAGCGTCTCGATTTAATCATCGTCGATTATCTGCAGCTGATGTCGTCACATGGGCGACGATTCGAATCGCGTCAACAAGAGGTTTCGCAGATCTCGCGCGAACTAAAACACCTCGCCAAAGAGTTCAACGTTCCGGTTGTTGCTCTATCGCAGTTGTCACGCGCGCCGGAGTCTCGCTCTGATCACAGGCCACAGTTGTCTGACCTGCGTGAGTCAGGGGCGCTTGAACAGGACGCTGATTTGGTTGCGTTTATTTTCCGCGAGGAACAGTACAAGACTCCGGAAGAGCGCGAAAGTATGCCGGAGGATCGGAAGAACGTTGCGGAACTAATTATTGCCAAACAGCGAAACGGCCCGACGGGTTCCGTCGACCTTCGTTTCACGCCGTCGAGCATGCGCTTCGACAATCTGTACCGGGAGTAGGGAAAAAGGGAAAAAGGGGAAAAGGGGAAAGGGAAGGAAGTTTTTCTTTCCTCTTTCCCTTTTCCCCTCTTTCCCCTCTTCCCCATTGGCTACCGTCCCGCCATTTCCAGGTGCGTCGTGAGAGTTCGGTTCTCGTGCTGCAAGTACTGGCAGTTTTCTTTTTTCTGTACCTCTCGCATCTGCATCCGATTCCGTGGGGACCCGCCAGGACACGAAGGTGGAAACTCACAGCCGCGGCAAACCGGATTCTGCAACGGACTCTATTGCTGCCACTTCGTCTAGATTCGGATGATTGGGATCAAACAATCGGATCTGCAATCTACAATCACCAATCTTCAATCTTCAATGGATTGAGACGTTTCGTCGTGTGTGTTAATAAGTTGTTTGCGAGGTGAGCGAACAGTAAACCTTGTGACTACTCATGTCAAAGAAGAAACTCAATATACCGACAAGTCAGCGTCCAACGTGGGCGGAGATCGATCTCAACAATCTGGCCGCAAACTTTAGAACAATAAAACAGCGAGTCGGACCTGAAACGAAAGTAATGGGAGTTGTAAAGGCGAATGCCTATGGCCATGGCGCTGTACCGTGCGCCAGGCGTTTAGCCGCGGAAGGTGCTGACTGGTTCGGCGTAGCAACGCCGGAGGAGGGTATCGAGCTGCGCGAGGCAGGGATCACACAGCCGATCCTTTGTTTGAGTGGCTTTTGGAACGATCAGTCTGCGTTGTGTCTTCAGCACCGGCTAACACCCGTCGTCTATCGCGTCGACATGCTGCGGAAACTAAATGCGGCGGCAGGCGAAGCAGGTGTCGTTGCTGATGTCCATCTCAAAGTAGACACCGGAATGGGACGGTTGGGGGTGCGGTTCGATCAGCTAAATGACTTTATCGCTGCTTTGTCTGACTTGCGTAATGTTCGAGTCGACGGCTTAATGACTCATTTCGCTGCTGCCGATGATTCCTCGTGCAGTCCTCTGACACATGATCAAATTCGTCGTTTTCATGAAACAGTGTCGGCATTTCGTCAACACGGTCATACGCCGACACATCTTCACCTTGCGAACTCTGCGGCGACATTCGGTAAAAAAGAAAGTTGCGGAACAATGGTGCGACCGGGAGGTGTGCTGTATGGTCTGTGGCGCGATGTATTGCCGTTGTCCGTCGGAGATCCAGATTTACTTTCAGTGATGTCTGTTCATTCACGAATCACGTTATTGAAGTGGGTGCCCCCGGGTGAAACGATTGGTTATGGTTGCACGTTCGAAGCTTCGCGACGCAGTTTGATCGCTACCATTCCGATTGGTTATCACGATGGTTACATGCGTGGTTTGTCGAATCGCGCGCACGTTATCATTCGTCACTCGTATGTTCCGGTGGTCGGACGTGTATCGATGGACCTGACACTCGTTGACGTGACAGGCATTGAAGGAGTTGAGGTTGATGATCGCGTGACTCTATTAGGCATGGATGAACCCGGATCAGAATTGAATGTGACTGCGGAAGATCTCGCGCGCATCGCGGGTACACTGTCGTATGAAGTCACGTGCGGTATCAGTTCGCGCGTTCCCCGCCACTACATTGACTAAAGAAAAGTGCTCTTTTAATATTCGCCCACCTCGCCGAATTCTTGAGAGTCTGAAGTCCAGACTCGATCACTACGAGTTCGTTTACCCAAGCCGACCCTATTCCTCTGACTACTAGCGAGGAGGTTCTCTCATGACTTACACGGTGAAACCGGGCGATACATTGTCGAAGATTGCGGCGCTTCACGGGATTACGCTGAATCAACTGCTTGATGCAAATCCACAATTCAAAGCTAATCCCAACAAGCTACAGGTTGGAGACGTTCTCAATTTGCATGCCGCCGTTGGCACCGCTCCCACTCAACCGCTTCCGACGCAACCGCTTCCATCAGCAGTGCCCGCTGCGTCGTCTGCGGCAGCTGCTGCCATCGGTGCGGTCGGCAGTACTGCAGCCGCTGTGCTTGGTAACCTGTCGGCGAAATACGAAACGGGAGGCCGCGGACCCGGCGTGGTCTCCACGGGCGCTGGAGATTTTGGTGGCGTGTCTTACGGTTCGTATCAAATGGCGAGCAAAACCGGAACTGTCGCGCAGTTTGTTTCTGCAGCCGATTTTCCGTGGCGCGCTTCCTTTCAGGGGTTGCAACCTGGATCACCATATTTTACCGCGAAGTGGAAAGAGATTGCCGCCGCTGAACCAGAGCGATTTCAAGAATGTCAGCACGCTTACATAAAGAGGACGCACTTCGATGTTTTATGCGGACAAACCCTGACCGAGAACGGGCTCGATATTACCAAGCGCAGTCCTGCTTTGCAGGATGTCGTTTGGTCTACAGCTGTACAACACGGAGGAAAGTGCGCGGTGATCCGCAGGGCGTTGAGTACTCTCAGCATCAGTCGGGCTGATCCTGATTTTGACAAGAAACTCATCATTGCAATCTACGCAGAGCGCGGCCGGGTACGAGCCGATGGAAAGCTTGCGTATTTCCCGAGCAGCTCGCCGAATGTCCAGAAGGGCGTGGCAAGCAGGTTCAAAAGCGAACAAGCTGATGCGCTGAAGATGCTGGCGGATGAAGGTTAACCAGCCACTGAGCGGTGGAAAAATTGGCGTTCAAGCTTCACTCAATTCACTCAAGCTGAGAAAATTGCAGGTTAGGAAGGGCGGTTCACCCCCGCTCAGTGTCCCTATACTTAGATAGTTTACCGTCGCTTGTTTCCGCAGCGGAGCTCGTCATCAGAGATGAATGAACCCGAAAAGCTAACAATCAAAGTTAACGACATCGACTCAATCACCGCACTTCTTTATCCGGCTGCGAAGAAGAACAGAACCGGAACAACCATAATTCTTGGCCATGGCGCGGGTGCCAATCAGTTGAGTCCATTCATGCGACTTTTTGCTTCCGGACTGGCTGAGCGTGGACTCGATGCTCTCACATTCAATTTCGTTTACATGGAAAACCGAAGAGGTGCTCCAGACCAAAAAGCAAAACTAGAATCGTGCTATAGCGCCGTCATAGATACTGCGACCAGTGACAAAAAGCTTAAGGGCAATCGGCTGCTTGTAGGCGGCAAATCGATGGGCGGTCGTATTGCTTCGCAAGTTGCGGCCGCGGGCGATGATCGAATTGCCGGACTTGTCTTCCTCGGTTATCCATTACACCCGCCCGGTCAACCGCAAAAACTTCGTACTGATCACTGGCCCTCGATCAAAGCGCCAATGTTGTTTGTGCAGGGAACTCGCGATTCGCTCGGAACTCCTAAAGAGATAAAACCCATTCTAAAGAAGCTGAAGCTGCCGGCGGAGATATATGAGATCGAAACCGGAGATCACTCGTTCAAGGTTCAGAAGAGTGCGGGAGTTGGGCAGGATATCGTTTATGAACGGGCGATGGACCGAATTGTCGAGTGGTCGCGAATGTTCGATAAACTTTAGTTTGTCGTTAAGCTGCGGTTTACTCGACTGCTTTCAGGAACCACGCGCTGTCGCAATTCCTGAAAGAGCTGAATCAACCGCACTTTAACGACAAACTAAAGTTTATCGAACATTACAACACCGCGGTTTCATGTAACAGTTTCCCTGAAGCAAACCGTTCGACACCAAGTTGAGCGGCGTCGACAATCTCTGACCGTCCTTTCAGAATCAAATCCGCAGTGATCCGTCCTGAAGCGGGTGAGTGCATCACACCATGTCCGCTGAATCCATTCACGAAATACAGACCGTCAACATTTGGCGCTGCTCCAATGATCGCGTGATGATCGGGAGTCATTTCATATAGCCCGGCCCACGCACGTCGAGGGTTCACGCCAGCCTCGGCCAGACAAGGAACACGCGACGCCGCCCGGGTCAGTATCTTCTCAATAAAAGTCTCGTCGAAATCGGTTTTGAATCCGGGGGTCTCATCCGGATCATTCCACGCGAGTAGAATCCCCTGACCTTCGCGACGGAAGTGAAATCCTGTGGACATGTCGATCACCATGGGAAAACGTTTCGGTAACCCGCTGAAAGGTTCCGTGGGCACTAACTGGCGACGTAAAGGCTCCACCGGGAGTTCAGCATGGGCCATCTGTGCGACACGGGCGGCCCAGGCGCCGGCCGCATTTACTACTGTCGTTGTCGAAACAGGCCCTCTCGTAGTTTCAACTGCTCGCACCCGGCCCGACTCGACTTTGATACCCGTGACTTCAGTGTCTAGCCACAGTCGTACGCCTTTCTCCCGCGCGTTCAACATGAAACCCATCATGACGCTATGCGGATCGACAAACCCGTCGGTCGGACAGAAAGTGCCACCGAGAATATCGTCGGCGCGAAGCTGTGGCAGGATCTCGACGATATCTTCACGACTCACAAGTTCGACGTTGGTAACGCCGTGAGCTATCTGCCGTTCGCGATTCGCTTTCAGATATTCGAGGTGGCGTTCGTTCGTAGCGCAAAACAGATAGCCGTGCGGTCGATAGTCAGCCGGATGGCCCACGCGTTCATCAAACGTCGAAAAGAAATCGATCGAATAACGCGACATCTGAATGTTGACCGGTGTCGTGAACTGCGCACGAACTCCGCCCATGCTTTTGCCGGTTGAGCCCTTGCCCTGGTGCGCGTCACGTTCGATTACCAGAACGTTGGTACAGCCAGCATCTGCAAGGTGATAAGCCACACTCGAGCCGACGATTCCGCTGCCGATGATTACGACGTCTGCTGTGTCAGTCATGGTTTTCGAGCCGCATCTTACCTTTGATCTAATCTTTTTGTGAACGCTTGAGCCACCGACGCGTGTCAGTGAAGCATGCACCACCTGCTTCCAACAATCGTGCTGGTTCCGGTGGTGTTTGGTATTCTCAAGGCTCAACGTGGAAAACATCGGCACTCAAGCTTCCCAGGCATTACTCAAGCTAAAATAAAAGCAGGTTGGGAAGGGTGGTTTACCCCCGCTCAAGACCCATGACATTCACCGTCGAGTGTAATGGAGATTGAGCGGGGGTAGACCACCCTTCCCAACCTGCAATTATCCAAGCTTGAGTTCTGCGAGTGAAGGTTGAGCTTGATGTGCTGTACCTTGAACTGTGGAATCGAACGTTAAGTGTTATTTCAGGGACAGTGATACTCCCCTCTTTTATTTTCCGTACAACTCAAGTTACATTCTGACGCTCGCTGAGGTTCTCCAATGCCTAAAAACTCAGACTTCGATTCAACATTCAACCAGTTAAAAGAAATCTTATCGACTTACGCGGAAAAGCTGATTGTTATCGCTGACTCTCCAGACTATTACGCTCTAGAAACGCATCACGTGATGAAAAATAAACACCGCCTCTACTTCGGCGGTGTTCGGCGTGGCAAGGCGTATGTCAGCTTCCATCTGATGCCCGTCTACGCCTGTCCGGAAATTACGGAAAAGATTTCATCCGATCTAAAGAAGCGGATGCAGGGCAAATCGTGCTTTAACTTTTCCGCTCCGGATGAAAAACTCTTCAACGAACTTCGCAAACTTACTAAAGCCGGGTTTGCTCGCTTCACTTCAAAAAAATTCTACTCTCAATTCTAAAAGGACATGCCTCGAACATTTGATTGTCCAAAATGCGGCGCACCGGTCGGCTACGCCCAAAGTACCTCCGGTGGTGAGTTCACGGTTCGCTGCAGCTATTGCAACAGCACGCTCGCTCAGCCAAATGAGGCACTGGGCCGCCCGGCACAAGTCATTCGAGTAGATCTCCGCGGGGCAACACAGCATCTGAAGCCACTCCGGTGGCTTTGGATTCTACTGTTGATTCCAGCGTTGGGTTTGCTCGCCGGCGGCATCGCTTTATTCGTTGGACTGATGCCATTGTTCCGTACATCTTCTAATGGCAACACATCGACACCCGCTTCGCGAACTAGTCCCCGACGTGATGAGCGCGTGCTGCTGAAGTTTGGTTCTGAGGGTATTGGGCCAGGGATGTTCAAAGACGCGCGCAGCATTGCTGTTGATGCGTCCGGGAATATCTATGTCGGGGAATATATCGGGGGCCGAGTCCAGGTGTTTGATGGAACGGGCAAGTTCATTTCCCAGTGGAACGTTGATCCGAACGCACCTTTGCGCGGCTTCGCAGCCGATCGTAAAGGTACGGTCTACATCGCCCAGAAAGGACGAATTCTCCGGTACGAAGGTGCGACCGGAAAAGAGTTGAAGGAAGTAGCGTATGCGGAAGGAAACGGGTTCGACGATATAACAGCCACGCCTGATGGCGGTCTTGTTTGTGGTTGGCAACGAAACCGCGACGACTTGGTGCGATTCAATTCGTCTGGCGAGGTCGTCAACACGATTAAAGCAGCGGTTAGTTCCGCGAGTGGAAAGTCGGAGCTAAACATGCGCGTTGCTTCCGATGGATTGGGAAATATCTATGCGCTCGGTACCTTCAACGATGCCGTGTTTAAGTTTGGCCCGGACGGGAAGTTCATTAACCGGTTTGGAGGAAGCGGCAGCGAGCCTGGCCAGTTCCGTGCCGCATCGGCAATTGCGGTAGATGGACGAGGTCGCGTCTATGTGAGCGACATCAAGGGTATTCAAGTATTCGACGCCGACGGTCGATATCTGAACTCTCTGAAGCTCGAGGGTCATGCGTTTGGGATGGTCTTCAACGATAAGAACGAACTTTTTGTAGCGGCGCGAACGCAAGTGATTAAGTTGAACGTGGCGGATTGATACCGCAGTGGCATGAAGTCAGTACCACCTCGCGGTAGCGGGTGGGTGCGAAGCCGTTACCGATTGACCACAGCGAAGATTGACTTCGTACCCACCCGCTACCGCGAGGTGGTACTGACTTCATTAACACCATGATCGAACACTACCGTCGGTGGTTCACTTACGAACGAGACGTGCACCGATTAACGCTCGATTCAGTGACACGTCTCGATGATACCCAGAAGTCGTCGGCGTCTTTTCAGAAGGCAGTCGAATTGTTGGCGCACGTGATTGCGGCTCGCAGGATGTGGTTGTTTCGCTTTGGTGTTACTTCAGAAAAAGTCGAACTCTTTCCGCGTGGTGTAGCTATTGAGACACTTCCAGCGTTGATTGAGCAGATGGAGTCTGATTGGAATCAGTATCTCGCCACGCTTACGGATGAGGATCTCGAACAGGTTTTTGAATACACCAGCTACGAAGGCAAGCGCTTTCGCAATTCGATTGGCGACATTCTTACCCAGTTGTTTGGCCACTCGTGGTATCACCGCGGCCAGATAGCTGCCCTTGTGCGCCAGATGGGCGGTGAACCTGCAGTAACTGATTTTGTGTTTTGGGCTAGGGAACCAGTTTAGACATTGCCGATTGGGAATCTTTGATTGCCGATTGGGTTGCGCAATCCGTGAATCTGCAATCGTCAATTTTGTAATCCTGTTATCCTGAAAATCCTGTCGCAAAAAGTCTAAACCTAATTGCCAGAGAAGTGACGTTCCGATTTCATCGACCCGTGTCTGCCGGCGACACGATTGAATGCGTCGTGACTCTGACGTCAGCAATAACTGGTGATGGTTTCGTTACTATTGAATCAGAGTGGCGCTGCACGAATTCAGGATGGCAAAGACGTTATGACCGGCGGTGGCGGCGGGATCATCCGAAACGCAGACAGAATTTCAGGATGAGACGCGATTCGGTACCATGCGCGGTAGCGGATGGCCAAGACTCAAGCAGCGACATTAGTAGTACCTGAATGCTGGTATTGAACCTTGGCCATCCGCTACCGCGCATGGTACTAAATAGCAACTGAACCTCGGTTCATTCACTGCATGACGAAGTTGTAGATGATCACGCCTGACACCTTCACCGGATCGTCACCGATCAACGTTGGTGTGAAGCGCGCTTGCAGTGCGGCATTCTTGGCCGCGACTAACAGCAGATCGTGTCCGCTGACTGCCTGCGCTGAGATCACTTTTCCTCTTTCATCAATCAACACCTGAACGACGACTTGTCCTTGCAGCCGAATCTGTCGCGCGAGCGGAGGATAGAGTGGCTTCGGCAAACTAATGGCTTCACTGTTCAGAACCTTCTTCGAAACAACGATCTTCTTGGCAGGCGGTTGCGGCGGCAATGGAGGTGGCGTTGTTAAATCATCCGTCACAATTATTCGCGGCTGAGACGCGACGCGACTTCCGCCGGAATTGTCGCCACCACCACCTCCGGGAATCTCTGGATTCCTATCGGTTCCGGTGATTCTCACCAACCCCGGTGGAAGCGGCAGAACTTTGTTTGGCTGAACGGATACAGTGTCAGGCTTCAAGTCAGGTCGGTTGACGTCGACCATCGCTATTGCTCGTTCCGCAATGGCAACCCGGCCCCCGTTATCCCGCGGTCTTGGATCAGCAACGTCTCTTGGTTTTGGTGCAGCAGGCTCCACCGGCACCATTGTGATTACTTGTTCGTAGTTTTGTTCTTCGAGCCGTGCGTCGTAAGCATAGATACTGGCGACACCCGTCAGTGCGAGCATCAATCCATACGTGATTGTGGTTAAAACAAAGAATGATCCGCGACGTTTGAATTCTTTGGTGTGTGAGCTGGATTCGATCAGGTTATTGAACATCATGGTCCTCCGGCGAAATGTCGGATTTCGAATCGCGGCTCATGGGCTTGGGCAACACCAAAGCGCTCCTGATTCGAAAGTCCGCTAGTTGCCGGTGCCATGCAGGTCACGGGAGCTTTCTCGGCTGTGTTAGACACCGCTGCCCCCAGGGAGTTCCAGAGGACAGAAGGCAGAAGGCAGGAGGTCACTTACACAGGACCAAACACAAAGGACGAAGCACCAAGTACAGAACACTCAGTAGCGACGAGCCACCACCAAGCTTGCTATCGCAAATCGAAGAAACTAGGATCTCACGGCTCTCGCACAAACCCTGTTCCCGAGGAGAACAAATGGCCACAAAGGAAGCATTACAGGAGGAACTGAACCCGTTTGAGATAGCCAAGCAACAGTTCAATCGAGCCGCCGACTTCCTCGACCTTGAAGCCTCCATGCGTCGCGTGCTGGAGACTCCGAAACGTCAGTTGATTGTCTCTATCCCTGTGAAAATGGATGGAGGTGACGTGCAGGTGTTCGAAGGCTACCGCGTCCAACACAACATCGCGCGCGGTCCGGCGAAAGGCGGAATCCGTTATCACCCGAACGTTTCGCTTGATGAAGTTAAAGCGCTCGCTTCATGGATGACGTGGAAATGCGCAACCGTCGGCATCCCTTACGGCGGGGGAAAGGGCGGCGTAATTTGCGATCCTAAGAGTCTCTCCAAGAACGAACTCGAACGACTCACGCGCCGTTATGCATTTGAAATTGCGCCCATCATCGGTCCCGATCGCGATATTCCCGCACCAGACGTGTATACAGACGAGCAGACAATGGCCTGGATCATGGACACCATCTCAATGGTGCGCGGACATACTGAGCTGGGTGTCGTTACCGGTAAACCAATTTCTCTCGGTGGCTCCCAGGGACGTGCCGAAGCCACCGCGCGCGGTTGTCTCTATGCATTGCGGGAAGCGTGTCGGGTTAAAGGCATTAATTTGAAAGACGCGCGCGTGGCTGTTCACGGGTTCGGCAACGCCGGTGCAAACATTGCGCGTTTGGTTGCTGAAGACGGCGCACGTGTCGTTGCCGCGTGCGACTCGAAGGCGGGTGTGTATTGCGAGAACGGAATTGACATCACCGCCGCCTTGAGTCACAAGGCTGAGACGTCGTCGTTACATGGGCTGAAGGGAACGAAAGAGATAGCGCCAGAGGAAATCATCGGCGTCGACTGCGACATTCTCCTACCGTCGGCACTGGAGAACGCGATCACGCTTTCAAATGTCGGAAAAGTGAAAGCGAAGATCATTGCTGAATTGGCAAATGGTCCAACTACTCCCGGGGCCGACAAGGTATTTGCAGAAAATGATGTGATGCTTGTGCCCGATATTTTGGCGAACGCCGGTGGAGTGACAGTCAGCTATTACGAATGGGTGCAGGATCAATACTCGTTCTTCTGGTCGGAAAAGCAGATCAACGACACGCTCGAACAGACGATCCGAACGGCCTTCAATTCAGTGCATGAAACTGCCAAGCGTTACAACACTGATCTCAGAACAGGAGCATACATCCTTGCCGTTTCGCGAGTGGCGGAAGCTACAGCCGTGCGAGGAATATTCCCGTAAGTGTACTTGCTTTGTACTATGCATTTGTCCCCTCTCGTAACAAGGGCCCAGGATTCAGAAATGCACTCAACTTCAGAACGGAAGCGAAGCGACCGATTTCAAGATAGTTGAGCGTCAGGTTAGTTGAAATCGGTCGCTTCGCTTCCGTTTCTGAAGTTGAGTCAATCTCATTACGCAACGAATTTCAGGACAAGATATGGCGCACAACATAACCGTTTACGAAAAACCTACCTGAACGAAGTGTCGCGAACTCGACAAACTGCTCCGGGAGAGCGGTGTCTCGTACGACAAGGTGAACTACTTCAGCCAACCGCTCACTAAGAAAAAACTGACCGAGTTGATTCGCAAGATGGGAATTTCACCCCGCGATCTCTTGCGAACGAGCGAGCCGATCTACCGCGAACTAGGTTTGGCGAAAGGCGAGTTCACGGATGCAGAGATTATTTCGTTGATGGTTGATAATCCCGATCTGATTCAACGACCGATCATCGAGCGAGGTGATCGCGCAGTGCTGGGCCGGCCAACGGAGCGTGTGAAGGATTTGTTGTAAGCAGAACCACAGATTACAAAGATTAGTTTTTAGAAAGAGACGTGGATCCTTTGAGCTACTAAACAACGCAGTAACTTAAACACTGAACGTCGCTGTCTCGGTCTTAATCTGTGTAATCTGTGGAAATCGGTGGATCTGGTTGTTCCTCGGTTGAGCATCGACGAAGGAAATGAAAAAACAAGAAACAATCTTCACCTGCCAGAACTGCGGACATCAGTCGCGCAAGTGGTTAGGAAAGTGTCCGGAATGTGGCGAATGGAATTCGCTCGTCGAGGAAAGGGCCCAGCCTACACGGAAGTCAGGTGCGAGAACCGGGTTCAAACTGCGTGAGGTTGCCGCCGTTCCTTTTACGGAAATCGAACCCCAGGATGATGTGCGAATCTCATCAGGTGTCACCGAGTTTGATCGAGTGCTTGGTGGCGGTATCGTTCCAGGCACGCTGGTTCTGATCGCCGGTGATCCGGGAATTGGCAAAAGCACTTTGCTGCTCCAGGTCGCGGATCAACTCAGTGCCTCGAATACAT
>DATIBJ010000044.1:0-20142 GCA_035457565.1 Pyrinomonadaceae bacterium
CCCACGTGCTTCCGGCTCCGCTTTCCTGAATCCCAGTGCTCCCAGTTCCAGCCGGTTCACAAACGCATCAACAAAGCGCACCGGGTTTCTCGCAGTTACGTACTCATCGATCACTGCCGGAAACAACATCACTTGCTCCCGCTTTGTTCCTTCCACATAACCCATTCATCAGCGCTCCTTTTCGCTGATGCTTTATACCACTCTAACCAGCTTGCTTCTCTCTTTTTTCCTTTCACACTGCTACCCGATTTTTGACACAGTCTCTGCGTCGGTGGTATTCCCGAACAAGGGGGATGATCTCAGTAGGTTGAGTATTAACCATCCACCGACTGCGTCGGTGGGATTCCGGACTTTTTGTGCAAAGGCACGTTGAAGTATAGACCGGACAGCTCCAACGATCTGTCACTCCAAGTTTGACGCCTCACAACTCACCGTTTAGCATCGTCGCATCTCAAGGCAAACGGGTGAACGGTCATCGATCCGCTAACGTTCAAGCTTCTAATTAGCCTCGCAATCATCGTTATCGCAACCATTCACGGTTACGGCGCCGCTTGGCTAGCAATCTGGATGTTGTTCCATCCTTACCAGCCGGTAAAATTTTTGGGCCTCACCGTCTGGCCGCAGGGAATGATTCCCCGACATCGCGAGCGCCTCGCGCAATCCATCGGCAATGCTGTCGGCAATGAACTCGTTTCGCAGGAGACGGTTTTCAACGCGCTGTTTGAAACCAGCTTCTTTGAACGCAAAGTAGAAGATTTCGTCAGCACCTACACCGGCGATCTACTCGCGAAAGTCTATCCTTCCTTCCTTGAAGCCCTGCCGTCGCAAGCTCGTGGGCCAATCCTCGACACCATCTCAGCGCTTCAATACCGGCTCGCTGATTACATTGCCGAAATGCTCAAGAGTGAAGAAACGGCGGAGGCTATTGCCAGGTTTGTTGATAAGCAAGTCGATGAACTTCTCGAACGTCGTGTTGGTGACACGATAACTTCGGAGTCGATCGAACAGTTCGTCGGTTTCGTTCAGCAGCATCTCGAACGATTGGTTGGCGACGAAGGACTCGAACAAAAAGTCCGCTCCTTTATTTCCACCCGCCTCGACGAACTGACGAACAGCGAGTCGACTCTGTCAGAAGCGTTGACGCCAGAGACTATCGGGTTCATCAAGGATCGCATCGATAGCCAGGTTCCTCCGATCGTGCATCACCTGGCGGACATTGCCACCAGCCAGAACACGCGCAAACAAATCGGCGGTCTAATCAAATTAGAGGTTGATGAGTATTACCAACAACTATCGCTATTGAAAAAGATCTTTATCTCGCGCGAGCGCATTCATCGCGAAGTCGATGAGCTGGTTAATAAAACATTGCCGCATCGCGTGGAAGAGTATCTACGCGGACCAGCATTCGAGCAGGAAGCTGAGCTGTTCCTCAACGCGACTATTGACAACGTGATGGCACGGCCGCTGAGTGAGCTTGTCGGATCTTTTGAAGCGGAGAAGTTTGAGCAGTTGACCGATCAGATTACGGCGCGTTTGATGTCTGTGATTCGCAGCGAGGGATTGCCGAAGACAGTATCGTCGTATTTTGCCGACGCTCTTGAAGGATTTCGTCCAAAGACTATCGGCGCGGCACTTCAGGAACTCAATCCGAACGCAGTGCAGCGCAGTAAAGAGTTACTCACGTCCAGTTTACTTTCATTGTTAGCGCGCGATGATACTGCGCGCACGATCAATGCGATACTGAGCGCTCAGATCGAAAGATTGTTAATTGCTCCGATTGGGCGACTCGGAGATCATGTGTCGCCTAATTCAGTAGAGCGGGCGAGCCGGGCGTTGGTTGATCGAATCACCGTCGCCGCGCGAGAGCGTTTACCAGTTGCCATTGCGGAATTCGACGTGGGCGGACTGGTGCGAAAGAAAGTTTCTGATTATCCGATTGAGAAACTCGAAGCTCTCGTTCTCTCAGTGGCGCAACATCATCTGAAAACAATCGAGTTGTTTGGTGCGATAATCGGATTCTTCATTGGCGTGGGACAGGTTATCTACTTCTGGTTCACGTATGTTCCAAAGCGGTAGTCCGTTGGGACCACGGACAACGGACAAATTTAGGGAACAAGCAGATACAGTGATCCGTTTTCCCGTATCGGAAGGACTTTAACGTGTATTGTTCAACTTGCGGGACACCAATAACCCAGGGATTGAGCTTCTGTAATCGCTGTGGTGCAAATCTGAAGGACAGATCCGGCAATCAAAACCTGGGGCCTATTTCAGCGTTCCTCACGGCAATAGTCATCCTGGGCGTGGTAGGCCTCGGAATCATGCTAGGTGGGTCACTCGTGTTGCGCAAAGAGGCTAACCTTCCGTTCGAACTGGTCGGTGCCTTCATGTTCTTCACTTTTTTCCTTGTCGGCATTGTCGAGTTCATGCTGATACGACAGCTGTCGCGACTAACCGGCGCGATAGACGATCGACGATACTTTCCGCCAGCTCAACCGCTAAATGAGTTAAGTCCCGCGAGCGTGAACAATCCAGGTCAATCAATAGGAAGTGTGACTGAGAACACAACGCGTACACTCGAATACGCTCGCCGCGAACAATGACGCTCAAGGAGAAGGTTATGAGAACGATCACATCAGTGTTGCTAATTGCGCTGGCAGCGACGTTGGCTGGATGTCATGGACTCGCCGGTCAGGTGCGAGGCTCCGGTAAGCGTATCGTTCAGAAGCGAGACATTGGTGACTTCAAATCGATCTCGGCTGAAGGCGCATATGACATTCGCGTCGTTTGTCAACAAGCTAACAGCTTCGAAATTGAAGGCGACGACAATGTGCTGGCAGTCATTAGTGCGGAGGTTAACAACGGTACTCTTCGTTTGAAATCGCTGCGCAACTTCTCAGTCAGCGAACCAATTATCGTGCGCATATCAATAGCAAACCTGGAAGCACTGTCGGCTTCCGGCGCTGGGAAGATCGACGTCGATGGAATAAACAACGAACGATTCGAAATTGAGGCCAATGGCGCACCGACAATCAGAGTTGCCGGTACGACTAAGGTGCTCGATATCTCTTCAAATGGCGCTTCGAAGATCGACACTCACAAACTTGACGCATTACGCGCAGTGGTCGAATCGAATGGAGTTTCGAAGATCGATATCGATGTGAAGGATCAGCTTGACGTCACAATCAACGGCCCTTCACAGGTTACTTACGACGGCAATCCAGTGGTGAACAAAACGATTCGCGGGCCCGGTAAGCTGGAGAAGAAATCATCTGAAGGTGCGTAAAACCGTGAATCGTAAATAGCGAATCATTGTTGCCTTCAGTTTTGCGATTCACGATTCACGAATAAAAGACCACCTGCATGAAACAGGTGGTCTCTTTCTTTTTTCGACGCTGTTAACCGGTACTCTCGTTTTGCGCTCAATTCTATTCTTCTGGACCTTTGCAGGTTGGTCCGTGTAGCGCTGGGATCTTCTTGCTGATGACGGGATAGTTTGGAGCTTCCTCAATATTCATTTGCGTCCAATGCGCGTACTGCTCTGGCACATTGGTGTCAGCGAAAATCGCCTCTACTGGACACTCCGGAACGCAAGCGTCGCAATCTATACACGTGTCGGAATTGATATATAAGCGATCGGGTAACTCATGAAATGCTTCTACAGGACAAACCGCTGCGCAATCCGTGTACTTGCAATCAACACATAATTCCACGACTACATAGGTCATTGGGGACGTAAGCTCCTTTCGGTGATGGCAAATAGTTATTCAGTAAAGCGTGGAATGTCAACAGAAATGTTGTTCATTGTAGATTGATAATTGTTGATTGATGATTGCCGATTGATGATTGGTGGGAACAGTTGGGTTCTTGTGAGTACGGTGACGACTAACCAGATCAACTGGCCTCGCCAGAGCTCAAGGTGCAAAACATTAAGGCTGAAGGTTCAACTCCATCACTCAGGCTGCCTGAAATGCAGCTCGAGCACTGGTGTTTTGGACGTTGCTTTTTTGCCACCCCGCCTTCTATTCAGTTCTTAATGCGACAATAGGATCCACTCTTGTTGCCCTTCTCGCCGGCAATAAACACGCAAGTAGCGCTACGACTAACAACACAACCGACACGATAGCGAACGTAAACGGATCCGTTGATGAAACTCCGTACAGCAATCCGCGCAAGACTCGCGACAGTGAAAACGCACCGACTAACCCAAGCGCCAGGCCAATCAACGCCATCGTCATTCCCTGCCGAACAACGAGGCGCAGCACATCAGCGCGTTTCGCTCCCAGGGCCATGCGAATTCCTATCTCATGAGTGCGCCAACTAACTGAATAACTCATCACTCCGTAGAGACCGACCGCGGCAAGCACCAGGGCTACACCCGCGAAGATTCCAAGCAGCATCATATTGAAGCGACGCGGCGCAACTGATGTGCTCAACAACTGATTCAGAGTTTGAGTGCGCCAAACGATCTGATTGGGATCAAACGCCTTCACTGCAGCTCGCGCGGGTTGAATCAATTGGCCCGCATCCGGGAGATCCGTCTTCATGATGACGTTGAGTCGCCGATCAGGTCTTTGTAGATACGAAGCATAAACCTCGGGCTGCACGTCGACATCCAGTCCGTTGCGTCTGACGTCACCAACGACGCCCACGATCTCGCGCGGTGTTTTATTTGGGCCATCAAACACAAGCCGTCGTCCAATGGGATCTTCTCCAGGAAAGTAACGATGTACAAAAGCATCGCTGACAACCAACACTTCAGGAGTTCCCTTCGTATCGTTCTCACTGAACACGCGTCCGCGCAGCAAGGGAATACTCATGACCCGAAAATAATCGGAACTCGCAAGCGTGTAATCAGCAACCAGTTCTTCACCGGGTTTGTATGGAGGACGACCTTCGATGTTAAAACTAAGCTCGATGTCGAAGTCAGTTAATGGAACGTTGCTGGTGAGTGCTACATCGCGGACACCCGGCACGCTCTTCATTCTTTCCACAATCTGTTGAAACGCCGCTGCTTGTTGTTCCGCTTTTGGATATCTGGTTCTACTCAGTGGAACATCCAGCGCCAGGACACCACCGGGATTGAATCCAGCATTCGTCCGCAAGAGCCTGACAAAGCTGTTGATTAGAAGTGCTGCGCCGACGAGCAGCATCAACGAAAGTGCCACCTCGGAAACGATCAGAGCACTACGCATCCGGCTGCGTCCCGTTTGCGACGGGCCACGGCCACTGTCTTTGAGGGTGTTGTTGGGATTCGGTTTCGACGCTTGCAGAGCAGGCGCTAATCCGAAGAGGAGGCCGGTAAACACGGTAGCGCCAAAAGTGAAAGCCAATACGTTGCGATCAAGACCGACGTCCTGAAGTCGCGGAACATCAGCTGGACCATAGGCCACAAGCATGGTGACACCCCAGGTTGCGAGTAATAACCCGGCTACGCCACCCGCAAACGACAAAAGCAAACTCTCGGTTAGGAATTGAGCCGCAACGCGACTCCGACTCGCACCTAGCGCTGTCCGAATAGCGACTTCCTTTTGACGCGCGGCGACGCGCGCCAACAGGAGGTTTGCTACGTTGGCACACGCAATCAATAGAACCAGACCAACCGCGCCAAACATCACGAGCAACGCAGGCCGGTAGTCGCGCGTGATGTCTTCATGCATTGAAACCGCGTTGAAGACGATGTTGGTGTTTGACTTGGGATACTGCTGTTCGATTTGTTGTGAAAGAACATCGAGTTCGGCTTTCGCCTGCGCGACCGTGAAGCCTGACTTCACTCGTCCAACCACTGTCAAAAATCGATCGTCGCGCGTTTCGCGAGTCTGTTGCGTGAGGAAAGCCGCTGACATCAGCGGTTCCCAATAATCTTGATTCTCGTCGCTAATTGGGAATTCAAAGCCCGCGGGCAATACTCCTATGACGGTAGTCTTTCCACCAAGATCCACTTCGCGGCCAATGATGTTTGGATCACCACCAAACCGGCGCTGCCACAAACTGTGGCTAAGCACAATCACAGACGTCCCACCGGGTTTGTCTTCGTCTCGGGTGAATATGCGACCGAGAATTGGCTTAACGTGGAAAACTTGAAAATAATCGGCACTCACCACCGCTCCAATCAGTCGTTCAGGCTCGCCACCTTCAGTCGCAATGGTGCCAGAGCGTTGCACCGCGGCGACGCACTCAAGCGTTGAGGCGCGCGACTGCAAGTCGAGCAGATCGGGAACCGAAAAACTGCCCCGACCATCGAGAACTTGATCGCGTTGCTCAGTCGCTATCGCGACGAGTTGCTCAGGCTGATCGAATGGCAGCGGTCTAAGCAGGACGGTGTTGACGACCGAAAAGATGGCAGTATTCGCGCCTATCCCGAGACCCATTGCGATAACGGCGACAATCGTCAGACTCGGACGCTTTAACAACATGCGGACCGAATAAGTAATACTCTTCCAAAAGGCCTCCATGATTACTCCTTAACGCATTGCAGATTACTGTAAGCCAACGATCATCAATGCCGCGTCGTCTTCGAATGTCTCACAACAGAATTCGCCCACCACCCTAAAAATAATCTGCTTCAATTCATTCGCGGTTCGATTTCTATAAGTGCTCAGTAGCTCGATTAATCGCTCTTCGCCAAATTGTTCCCCGTTTTCATTGACTGCTTCAGTCAGACCATCTGTGAAGAGTAACAAGCGATCACCGGGCTGCAAATCAACTGACCCTTCCATGAACAATGCATTAGGAAAACCTCCGAGCACACTGCCGCCAACCTCAAGTCGAACGCAATCGCCGTCCTTGCGCATCAACAGCGGCGGATTGTGTCCTGAATTACTAAAGGTGAGTCGTCGCGAGGGAACATTCACAACCCCGTAGAACGCAGTGACGAACTTGTTCAACGGAATATTCGCATAGAGCTGTTGGTTGAGACGGGTGCTCACTTCGCCTGGGGACAGTGTTTCCACAGCCAAACTCTTCAATGCCGCCTGGAAGTTTGACATCAGCAGGGCGGCAGGCAGTCCTTTTCCAACAACGTCAGCAACACACAACGCAGCATTTTCGGCGTTAATCTTGAATGCTGCGACGTAGTCACCGCCCAGGGTTGCCGCTGGTTGCCATTGCACAGCGATTTGAAACCTCTCAAGCTCAGGCGCGGTCGTCGTCAAGAGGTTTTCCTGCAACGCCCGCGCCTCGATCAGTTCGAGATCCAACTGGACATGACGGCGGCGATCGCCTTCGATTTGATACTGAGCATTTCGGCGCGCTCGCGCATGCTTCACTTGCTTTCGTAACGTTTGCAATAGACGAGGATTATCCCAAGGCTTCTGAACAAAGTCGCAAACACCGCGACGCATGGCCTCAACTGCGAGGTCAACTGTTCCCCACGCCGTCATCACCACAATCGGAAGCAATGGATCTAATGCGTGAATCCTGGAGATCAGATCAAGCCCCTCGCGTCCGCTCGTCGTGTCGCGGGCATAATTCAGATCGATGAGTACGACGTCAAACTGGGAGCGCTCGATGGCCTCGAGCACAGCAGCAGGTGATGACGCACTTTTGGGCTCATAGCCTTCGCTCTTGAGCAGCAATTGCAACGCGGCAATGATGTCAGGATCATCATCGGCGATCAGAGTTCGAGGAACAGCGGGAATAACTGGAGCCGTGCCGTGGAGGGAAATCATTGTATTCACCGTTTGATGTTGCTCCAGACTGAGGACTAATCAGCAGAACTTCGTCATTCGAAAGCATGATTGGGGGCGTCCGAATTTTCGAGCGCTGTTTCCGATTTTCCGCGTTACTAATTGATCAAGGGCTGTGCCAGATGAGCGCAATCCGCTGAGACGCGGATCACGTTTACGTTTAGGCGTGATTTATTCAGGATTGAAGCAATCGTAGAGTTTACAAGTCCTCACTGCGTGGTCGTTGAAGTTGTGAGTCGATTTCAGATTCGAAACAGCTCAATCCCATTTTCGACAATAAGAAGCGACCGGATGCAAGAGACTGAACGGTTCAATTCAGTGCTTCTACATCCGATCGCCTCGCTCGCCGAACTGTACTCACCGGTAAATGGGAAAGTTACTGTCGAGTTAACTCGGAGCGGAGGCAAAGGCCACATCCGTAATGGCTTGTTGAGAATTGTGGACCGTCCGGGGAACCGTTGAGACGCCGAGCCCGCAGAGGACGCGCAGAGAGTTGAATGGTTCAGTGCGGGAGATTAGGACGCTACGGAAGTCTTGTTGTGCGGGGAATCACGCGAAGCGTAGAATGGCCTCGAATTCTCCTGCCGGGCCGATCAAAGGAGGCCTTATGAGCCGCAAGTTCAATGTGGTTATCGCACTTGTGTCGGTTTTAATAACAGCTGGTTACACCTTTGCGCAGCAACAAAGTGCGGCGCAAACCGTCGACCAATTAAAGCTTCAACTCTTGGACCTTCAGGCGCAGCAGGAAGTCTTAAAAGCACACGCAGTGCAGCTCGACGAGGATCTTAAGCCAGAGAATATTGAGCGCTCGCTCGCCGGTATCGGGTCAACGAGGCCAGAGGAGTTACGTGAGAACCGTCGTCGCCAGCTGACAAGTGAAAAGAAGATCGTGCTCGCGCAGCTTCAGACATTGGACCAAACAAAGCTGCGGCTGGAGAGTGACATTGCGGCGGCAGAGGCACAGGCATACCACGAAAGCGCACAACCCCCGGGCACCTTACAAGGGTTCGCCTCATCCGTTCCACGCGTTCCGCTTTTTCTGATGATGGGATCGGTTGCAGTAGTGCTGCTGGTTGGTGTCGTTTTCCTGGTCTATTTAAAACGCAGGAATCGAGTGGTCTAACCGTTCGCATCAATATTCGACAGGTGATGACGCAACTACAGAACGGGAGCGAAGCAACCGATTTCAATCAAATGACGACCAAGGCGCGTTGAAAATCGGTCGCTTCGCTCCCGTTCTGTAGTTGGATCTTGCTGCACGTTACGGCGAGGCAGAGCCGTCGCCAAAACTTCTCAGAACACGAACCAACGAACTGACAACTCTAGGCAACCTGATAAATCTGGATCGGATGCTCACGTCCTTGAACCTTCACCTCACCCTTTGGAATCGCGTCATTGAATTCAGCGTCCAGCGTCTGCCATACGTTCTCCGAGATTAATAACTGCGAACCGAAGACCTTGTTCAGCTTTTCAATTCGTGATGCGAGATTCACAACGTCGCCGATCACTGTGTACTCGCGCCGCAGTGAAGAACCGATACTGCCGGTCACCGCTTCGCCGGAGTGTAGTCCGACCAGGAGGAGCAGGCATTTAAGAATGTGCGGCGGTTTAGCAATTAAGATTGGTTCTACCCCTGCGGTCGGAGCGGTAGCGATAAGTATCCCACTCAGCAACCAATATTCGATCGCCGCGACAGCACCGGTAAAATAAACTAGAACTTGCGAAAGTTGTTATACAGACTGGGCCAGGGATTGAAGAACTTATTTTAGGAAAGACGTGGTTCGGATGAAAAGTTTTTGGTGGAGCCGAGGAGAGATCGAACCTTAGAACAAAAGCCCTTTTCTCCGCTTTGCCTCAAAAGTCGATTTGGGTGGTAACGAGTCTCAAATACTTCCGAACTCACGCTAGATGTCAGTCTTGAGGCAAAGCCCCCTTTTCAGCGAACGGCAAATTGCGTTAGCTGAACGAAAGGCGCTCTTGAACTTTAAGGCCACTGAATGACCTTTGATTTTCGTGGCGCGTTGGTTTTTGATGACTCAATCAGTTGTGGGCTCAGAGATGACTTGCGGCTTGATACAGCGTCAACTGATCTAGCCCGGCCTGTCTCCGTGGTATTTACTGACGGCCGTGTCTTCTGATTACCTGGGAGTGATACTTCCGAGCCTTCGGGAGACGAAACGCTTTGACCCACGGCTGAACGATTGCTGACCTCAGTCAAATCTCCAATAGGCTTATTCCGCCGGTGAGATGCCTTTCGCCTAGGATTCTCGCTTTCAACCACAGCTGTCGCTTGATTAACGCCGGAAGCCACAACAGGCGCCGGGACACTCGATTCCTGAGTGGAATTGTTGTCAGCTGCAACTCCTGCCTTTTTCGAATCGACCTTCGTGGCTGTGGCAAGCGGAGCAGTTCTTGTCGCAGTGATTTTTTTTCTACCCCGAACGCCCATGTAACCACCGACGCACAGGATCAAGGCCACAAGCAGGATGAGCATGGATCTGCTCGACACGAGGCGAGTAATAAAAGCGAGCCCAGGTGTAGGCTGCCTCGGTGGTACCGGATGGACCAGTTCCCAGATCTCCGGAGGAGGCTTCAATTTCCTTACAACCGGAGCGTTGAGACCCACGCTTTCGTCAGTCGAAGTCTGTTTTAGATCATCATCGACCGGCGATGAACTCACGTCACTTTTTGCTTTGCCTGCTGCCGACATTTTGATTTCACTTTCAGTCGTTGATCGTGATTCTGTCGCCCGGCTCAATTAATGGGTCCTTCTGATTTCCCGACTCAATATCCTGCAACTTGTAGCGGTTCACCTTCAAAAACCCTTTACCATCATCTCTCGCCACCCGCACTTCGCTGGATTTTCCCGTCAGGCCACCGGCGATAATTATTGCCTGAGTGAGCGTCAAACCGCGACGGTAGGCTTTCTCTCCGGGATCCTTCACCCTACCAGCCACGTAAAAGAATTGCGGAGGATTCGCCTTGACCGTTATCACATCGCCCGGACGAACCAGCAAATTCACGTCAGGTGTCTCTACCAGGTCAACTGTAAAGGTTTCATTTGATTCGCTCCGCACAATCATCACTCTGCCAGCTTCCGGCAGCAGCTGAGCGTCGGCAAGCACGACTGAGAGAGGGATCCCTTCTCTTCGCAAGATCTTTGTTCCGGGATCTTTAACAAGTCCGCTCACCAGGATCGTGTGACTCATGTAGTCGCGAACGGCGACAGAGAAGCTGCCATTGCCAATTGCCGCACGTGATTTCGTCGCGCTTTCGAGTTGGGCACTGATCTCTTCAACCGTCAAACCTCGCACCTGGAGCGGTTCAGCAATTTTTGGATAACTGAGGAACCCTGAACTACTGACAGTAAATTGAGCCGGCTCTGTTGGACCAACACTGATGTCCAACACGTCTCCTGGACCAACACGATAAACCTTAGTTAACGATATATCGTTAGCTGAGACCCTGGTCGCGATCGGCTGTATCGACGACTGCGTGAGATCGGTTTCTACCGATTCCCGTTTCTCGGTCTCCAACATCAACCGAGCGTGAGTCAACCGCTTCTGCGAGTCTTTATCTTTGGGATCCAGTGCGACTACCTGTTCAAACGACTCGATAGCTTTATCCCACTCTCGCATGTCGGAATAGGCGCGGCCCAAACCGTAATGCGCATCTATATACTGAGGATCCAATCGTAGTGCACGGCGAAAAAGTTCAGCCGCTTGAGGAAAGAAACCACCGTTACCGTAATCGACTCCAGCTTTGTATAACTTCTTTGCCTCCTTCCGAGCTTCTGGCGATCCCGCGACGAGATTAGTTTCGTCAGCGCCCCCGGTTGATGGCTCCTGGTAACTTACAGTCGAGCGTGGTCTTGTTTGTCCGTTTGTCTGCGTCTGCCCTACCCCGGGTGAGATCCCTACAACGCAGAGTGCTAAAGAAGCGACAACAGGGAGAGCTATTAACTTAGAACAACTTGTAGGCATGTTGTTTACTTCCGATTTGAGAAAGACAGCAGGACGAGATCAGCTGGGGCTGAATAACAAAAGGGCAGCAACTGAAACGTGTGTAGCTGTTTATACCACTTCACTAATGCCCTTTCAAGAGTTGTGTGGACGGGGAGCGGCTCCCCGGAATAGCTTTCAGTCGACTTGTAAATGTTGGTGGAGCCGACGGGGATCGAACCCATGACCTCATGACTACCTGGTCGACGCGAAAGTTTAGTGTCGCATGAATTCCAGCAAGGCAGAGAGTGAATGCTGCACGCTGCCAAGCGTTAACGACAGAAAGAAAATCTCGGCATCAAATAGCAGCACCGACCCAATGGAGATTCTTCGAACCAATTAACCTGAAAACTTGATCGTCCAGGCGTATTTACCGGATGCCTTCTTACGAACTGCCTCGGGAATGTCGATCAAAACTCCTTTTCCGATACGTTCCCACGCTAGCGGAATGTTGGTACCAAGGAGTTCAAGCTTCGATCCAGCTTTTGGAGTAAACCCGGTAAGCCAAACTTTTGGTGGCGGTTGGGTTTCGTCCTCATCTGCAAGATAGATCGCGTAGACCGTGCCGTCACTCAGTGACGTGAAACAGATCTTTCCCTCCTTGTAAGGAGAGATTGGCCGAGTGTTGTAAATCGCCTCGCCGTTGATCTTCATCCATGCCCCAATTTCACGCATTCGATCATAAGCGTCAGGTGCGAATTCGCCGGTTGGACTTGGTCCAACATTGAGCAAAAAGTTTCCGCCCTTAGCGACTATATCAACAAGTGTATGGATCAACTGGCGTGCAGGTTTGTAAACATCATTCGGAACATATGACCAGGACGTCGCCATGGTCATGCAAGTTTCCCACGGATACGACAGCGGTTTGTTCGGCACTTGCTGTTCAGGCGTCCGATAGTTTTCGTAAGGTCCCGGAACATCGCGATCGACAATTATGATTCCCGGCTGATTTTTGCGCGCCATCGTCGCTATGCGCGGCATATCGATATCCTGTTGCCACGGAACGCGACCGCTGCCAACCGTTGCATCAAACGGTTCCTTACGTACCTTTACCCAACCCCCGTCGAGCCAGAGTATGTCGACTTGGCCATACTCAGTCGTCAACTCGTTGATCTGGTTGTAAGTAAAGTCCCGGAAACGCTGCCAACGTTCAGGATACTTTCGCGTGTCGTAGTTGTTGTTGCGATCTGGAGTGGCCCACTCAGGTGCCCAGTAATCGTCACTGTGCCAGTCAGGCTTTGAAAAATAAGCTCCGATTCCCATTCCTTCTCGTCGAAATGCGTTAAAGATCTCTTTTGTTACGTTTGCCCTTGGATTTACATGAAATGGCACATCCGAGGCAGTAATCTTGTAATCGGTATACTTTGTGTCGAACATGCAGAACCCGTCGTGATGTTTGGTTGTGAATACGACGTACCTCATGCCGGCATCGTTCGCGGCCTTGGCCCACCTCGCTGGATCGAAATTGATTGGATTAAAAGTTTTCGGGAGTTCTTCGTACTTCTTCACATAATCGACATAACTAATACCCTTTGGGCGACGACACCAATCTACGTCCTCAGAACAGATCGACCACGACTCTACGATCCCCCATTGACTGTACGGGCCCCAATGCATCAAAAGGCCAAACTTCATGTTCTGCCAGTCGTCGAGTTTTTTTAGGACCTGCCGGTCTTTTTCCGGGACGTAGACTGTTTCCTGGGCCAATAGAGATTTCGAATTCGAGACCAGCAGTACTCCAACGATCAGTAACGTTACGAACTTCATACGCATAGTTTTGTTCGAGGTTAGAGGTATTGGCGCTAGATCGCCAAAAAATTACGTCCGAACTGGATGCCTAACTTATTGCGATTATTGGTGGAGCCGAGGGGGATCCAACCCCTGACCTTATGACTGCCAGTTCTAGTCAGGCGATTTTCTTAAACCAAAATAATTAAATGGGTTGCAGCCAGCACGGATTTTCAAGGATTTCCCGTTTCGTTACGTTCTCTTACTCACTCGTGTAGTTAGTTTGTTGTCGCATCCGGCCACAGTTTGGCCACAACGAACCACGCCCACGAGAACTATTTTGGTTTCTTTATTTCACCTTCTCATATTCCAGCCTGGCTTCTTGCAGAACCGGAAGGTCAGAATCAGCGTCTTTCCAAAGAGCGAGAAAATCTTGATATACCTGGCGGCTCTTGCTCACGTCGCCCGTCAGGGCTGCAGCGCGTGCCAGGCCAAGGTGTGCCAACGGGTACAGTACCGATAACGGTGCCTGGCCCCGGTTATCAAGTATCTTCTGAAACTCTGCAGCCGCCTCATTTCCCGACTTCAACCTAAGGTATGCCACTCCGCGAAGATATTGAGGCCAGAACTCTGCAGCCGGTTCGAAGCGACGAGCCGAGTCCAGAAGCTTAATCGCTTCCGAAGGATTGTTGCGATTGATCTCGATCGCCGCTCGTATCCCGGGAACCCAGAGCGAGTTGATCAAGGTATCGGTAGCGCGCTCCTTTGTCACTTCGACAATGACGGACTGGGCCCGACCCGAATCGCCACACAGCGCGAGCGCCAACGCTGCCCGTCTCCGGGACAGTATGTTGCGTTCAAGGCCAGCCGACTCGGAAGCGACGGCTTTGCTCTCTGAGCACTGACCTAAAACTGCGTCACGGAGCGCCGCGTCGACGGCATACTGTGCAGCTATTTCTTTAGCATCGCTGCGCATGGCCATGTCAATGGCACTGCGAGAAAGATCCTGCGACCGTCGCAAGTGGCCCGAAAATGCCTCTATCTGAGTTTGCCAATCGAGCGCCGCGTATTCGTCCGGCTTGCCTCGCGCCCAGTCGATTTGTTCCTTACTCGAAGTCACATCGCCATTAATCATTGCAAGTTGATACTTCATGGCGCGCAAGAGAGTGGCGTCTATATTCTCCTGTATGGCTTGGTCAAGGACCCCTCTGGCATCGTCAAAGCGATTTAGACTCATAAACGCCTGTGCGAGGTTGACCCGTGAAGCAGCGCTAATAGGGTTGAGCTTCAAGGCGTTGTTCGCTTCAACCGCCGCTTTCTCGAATTGCCCGACTCGCACGTACACGTCAGAAAGGTTCCCCGGCGCCCTGTGATCTCGAGGATAAGTGCGCTTATATAGCTCCAATACTTCAATCTGCTTGTCTACTTCCCCGGTGACAAAAGTGTAGTAGAACGAAGAGATGCGAAGCTTCTCTAGCTCGCTCACTCGATCTCGCAGCGTAAATGCCTTTTCCGCGTATTCTGCCGCAAGCTTTGGCTGATTGGTATTGGAGTATTGCACCGCCAATCCGGCATAGGCATACGCAAAGTTTGGGTCCAGCTCAACCGCACGTTTATAGAACGGAATAGATTCCAGAAACCTACCCCTGCTCGATTGCTCATACGCCATTGAAGAGGCTTTTAGTGCATCAAGCGATGAGGTCGTCAGTTCCAGCGGCGCATCGAACTTCTGAATAGAACTGAGCGACTCGCCCAGTTTCTGTCGCAACTTGCTCGCTGCCTGAGTGAGCGCTTTTAGTACTTGCTCCTTGTTTTCTGCCTCGACTTGCTCCCTGGCTATCTCCTCGCCACTCTGACCATTGATTGCTTCCAAAGCGATCACATAACTCGTGCCGAGGTTATTGATTGAGCCTGACAGAAACGCTTTGAGCCCCTGGCGTTGACAAATCTCTCGGGCTACGTCCTTCGTCACCCGTTCGTCAGGCGACCGTCCCATTAATCGGAGAGTTTGACGCACTCGCGCATCTGGGAAGACGTTTAAGAATGGTGACTGTGAGAGTTGCACAGCCAGACCTTGCTTTAGCGTGCCATCAAAAACTGTATCGGCTGTCGTGTTAACGAAGTCTGCAATCAAGATGGTGTCTTTGTCGGTGAGTGCTGAAACAGGTTTCAAGTAGAAGAACAGACCTGCGGCAACAGCAATCACGAATGCTGCGGCCATGAGCGCAGATGCCTTCTTATGAGTTTTGATCTGACTTACGATGTATTCTGCGCTTGATGCCGTGTGAACTACGGCCGGAGAGTCTGTTTGAGTTGCGGAGGCTTTTGCTGCCTCAGTTGAACGTTCAGCTATAGAAGTTTTGTGAGTCGACCAACTTCGCTCTTCTGGTGCGATGGTGCGCTCAAGCTCCAACTCAAATTCGGTGTGCTGTTTGAGCTTCTTGAGGTCTAAGGCTAAGTCCTTGACCACTTGATATCGCTCTTCGCGGTCTTTCTCCAGCGCCTTTGTAACAATGCGGTCTAGCTCGGCAGGAATCTCACTGCTATGTCGCACGAGCGGCGGTGGCTCCTTGTGGAGAATGAATCCGATCACATCGCTGGTGGTTGGTCCTTCAAACGGCATGCGGCCGGTCACCATTTCGTAAATGACGCAGCCCAAACTCCAGATGTCTGTACGGGCGTCGACCTCCTGCGCTCTCGCCTGCTCCGGTGACATATAAAAAGAGGTTCCCATCACTACGCCCGGATCTGTCTTTATCATCACGCGCGTCGGCGCATCTTCGGCCTCGTGCTTCCTTGTGCCAGTATCAGTTAGTTTTGCCAGCCCGAAGTCCAGCACCTTAACGTAGCCGTCACGTCGCAGCATAATGTTTTCCGGTTTAATGTCTCTGTGCACGATGCCAGCTTGATGCGCCGCCGAAAGAGCAGATGCCACCTGTATGGCGACTTCCAGTACTTCGCGCAAATGCATACGAGAGTGATGCAATCGATCACGCAACGATTCACCATCAATGTATTCAGTGGCGATGTAGTGGGTGCCCTCATGTGAACCTATTTCATGAATCGTCAGTATGTTGGGATGATTCAGCGAGGAGGCTGCAAAAGACTCATGTTCGAACCGATGAAGCCGATCCTGATCTTGAGTGAATTCGGCGGTGAGAACTTTGATTGCTACCTGACGTCGAAGTTGGGTGTCCTGAGCTAAGTAGACTTCACCCATACCACCCTTGCGGATGAGAGAACGGATTTCATAACGACCGAAGCGTGTGCCGGCAGGAACAGTCATGGTCGGACCATGGTGAATTCACGCTCGAAGAATGAGGGATAGTATTTTAACGCTGGGGCGACGGTCAACATTT
Organism: Pyrinomonadaceae bacterium; assembly: GCA_035457565.1. Lineage (GTDB taxonomy): Bacteria > Acidobacteriota > Blastocatellia > Pyrinomonadales > Pyrinomonadaceae > PSRF01. The sequence goes on from DATIBJ010000044.1 coordinate 16,774, forward strand.
CCCCAAATTCTATGGTGTGATCCAGTTATTACGGCCGTCGTTCAGAGATCGAGCGCAGGATCATGATAAATATAAGCTTTGGGTATTGTAATTGGTGGTAATTGGTGGAGCCGAGGGGGATCGAACCCCTGACCTCATGACTGCCAGTTCTAGCCAAGCGATTTACTTAAACGAAAACAATTAAATGGGTTGAAGCCAGCACGGATTTACTAGGGTTTTCCCGTTTCGTTACATTGTCTTACTCTCTCGTGTCGGTAGTTTGTTGATGCATCCGGCCACAATTTGGCCACAAGAAAATTCATGATTGTCCTCATTGCTTCCTTCAACTGAACGTGTTCCCTTAGGGAATGACACCTTAGGCTTGAACGGTGGGTCCGATTCACCGACTAGTCGCCAAAAAAGCAGTCAGACATTCGAAAGGAGCCAAACTCAAGGCCTCCCAAGACCAACCGTTCCCTCAATGCTAAGATATGTGGCGTGTTTAAGCGCCTACATAAAAGTAATCACAGGAGACGCGAGTAGTTGGTTAATGATTTACGTTGAGTATCGGAAGGGCAGGGTGATGCATTCTCTTAGCAACGGCGTCACTCTCCTTCCAAACCGATCCGTCGGCGAATCTCACTTCCGCCACTCTCAGACGAATGAACGTTACGCCGGTGAGGGTTCCCGATTTGATTAAATCTCTAGCTTCTTTAACAAAATCGAGGTTGAGGTCGGGAATCTTTCCGAATTCTCGGTCGGGAAGCATCTCCACAGCAAGACGAGGCGTGAAACCGTCGCGCAATGCAGCGCGGCGATTCTTGCCAGCCCTCCTATCCTCATCCCTAATAATTATCCATCCCAATCTGACCGAGTCGATTGAAGTTGCCGAGCGATTCCGGATCGTGACTTCATCGACCATTATCTGTTTGGCCCATAGTCCTTTGCCTGCGTAGGAGGACAGGCCCACAATAATTACCGGAATATCAGGATCACGCGTCTGCGAAATGTCGAAGTCAGCTATGGCAGCCCACGTACCGGGCGGGGTTGTCTCAGAAAAACCATAAGGAGGCAAGACCCGTTTCTTTGGTTTTTTGGTTTGAGGTTGGGTTGGCGCAACGTCTTGAAATTTAGTTAATGGGGTTTCATTGGCTCGCGTCGACAATAAGCCAGTGGCACTGATCAGCGCTGCCGCAGAACACACTAGTAGTGTCACTGACACACGCGTTCGTGAGTTCATGAGGATACCTCCTAAGCAGGAATGTTGAGATGTGAAGCGAGGAAAAACCGCGTTAGAATTATCCTATGGTTGATTTCGCGTCGGCTGCACCTCCTCCCATTTGTTCCACTGTCTGCGCTCTAAAAAAACATCCCAATAGCCTAAGTGCTCAATATCTTGAGCACCTCGGGGCGGGTTATAAAGTTCCACCCGCGGCTCACCCTTAACTATAGAGAAACTAAAAGTCAAACGACTCAAACAAAGTCGTCCGCCAATAAAAAGTTCGGGTCGGAGCTTGAAAGTCCACTTGTCTACAGCGTCAGCAACTGCCTGCTTGAGCGCCGCATCGACGCTCGGATCAATCTTAATTCTTGCTACTTGTCCATCCTCATTAATGCCAATCTTCGCTTGCACTATAGCAGTTACTCTTCGCTGAATTGCATCTTCCGGATAGCTCGGCAGGGTCTTAGTTATTGCGATCTCGCGGACATACGATTCAGGGTAACCCAGCCAGTACCTTGCCTCCTGTGAGTAAGAAAAGCTTACGGCAACAATTGTGACAAGAGCAGCAGCATGCGCTCTAAGTACCTGCACCGACGTCATGGCTCACCTCCCTCCATTGCTGAGACAAATGCGCTCTTAATGCGTATTCATAATTCGTTTAAGGCTGGGCTGAGAGGACATTGACGCTTTGAATTCCTAATACGCCTCGCCTAACTCAAAGTCAATAAAGCCGCGACAAATTGAGAACTAATTAAAGTTGTCTTGAATAAGATTCGGTAGAATTGGGTCGTTGAAACCTATGTTCGGCTTCAGTAAACTTTTGGCGTCACTTACGCCACTACTTCGCGGTGATCGATCGGGAATTCTTCAGGGCCTCTTCGACGATGGCATCGATGTGAGTTCGGGAGTGTTCGCGGTAAAACTTCCACTGTTCAGACACCAAATTGTCGTCGGCAAGGAGCTGAAAACCGACCCAGAGGAGGTAGTGACTTTGGCAGATTTGCGAGAACAAAAGTCGCTGGTTTGGAGTCAACCCTTCCGGCGTGCGAAGCGTTTCTAGTACGATTTCTCGACACCAGTCGTTAGATGTAGCGCCACTATTAGCCGCTGCTCTTTCGATATCTAACCACTCGTTTTCCGTGACTCGAAAACTTATTACTCTCGTCTCCGTGTACCATGATAGACATAGGCTGAAAGATTAACTCCCGAGCATCGGAGCCTTTGTGGCACTTGTGAACTCGATGATCTCGGCGAGATCAAGCAAGCGTTCCTGGCGAGAAGACGAATACAAGCTGCCCATGATTAGGTCCTTTTTCTCGGGCAAAAGTTTTCGTGATGTCTCGCCTTTGTTGATCGAGAAGTTCAAGAGTGAGCGGTTGGGTACTCCAACCAAACACGGAACAACTAGATCGAGGACGACGGTAAGTCTCGAACTAGCATTGGTGAGCCGAATCTTCAGTCTCACGGTTGAGTTGGGCGAACTAGAGCTTAACCCTTGTGGTCGGGTGCGAAAGTTGAAGCTCGATAATCAACGTTATCGCTATCTGTACCCGGAAGAGGAGCCCAACTCAAGATTGCATTAACTGGACCACGCGCTCACTTGCTCGATCTAGCTTCGGTAGCAATCGGTACCGGATTGCGTAAGAACGAACAGCTGGGCCTTAAAGTTGAGCAGTTGGACTTTGCGCGTAGCGTCATCATCGCGACGCGTACGAAAGCAGGCAAGAATCGCGAGGTACCAATGAACTCTGAAGTGCGAGAGATACTCTTGCGATTGGCTCGTCACAAACGCTCTGGAGATTATGTGTTTGTTAGTCCGAAAACCGGCACTAGGTACAAAGACATCAAGCACTCGTTTCAAAAAGCTTGTGAGTTAGCCGGGATCGAAGGTCTTGTCTGGCATGATCTGCGAGCGACGTTTGGAACCAGGCTTGGTGAAGCGGGTTTTGATGCTTCCACCATCGCGCAGTTGATGGGGCACTCGGACGTGCGAACTACTCAACGCTACGTGTGGGCGACGGAACTAAACAAGCGTGCAGCTGTAGAAGCCGCTCTCCTTGGCCACAATTTGGCCACAAGGGAACGGAAGGCCGCTGCGATAGTTGCGGTAAGTGCTTGAAAGAATTGGTGGAGCCGAGGGGGATCGAACCCCTGACCTCATGACTGCC
>DATIBJ010000045.1:0-11821 GCA_035457565.1 Pyrinomonadaceae bacterium
ATCAACGTCGAAGCCATGCCCAATGATCTCTGCTGCAAGATGCCGAACCTCGTTTGGTACACACCGCTGGTAGGCTTGGAAAACCGGAAGGTGGGCTACACAACAAAAGCTCTCTACGATGGAGACGGAGTCGGCGAACCCTGGTCGCGCTCAGATGAGAACAGTGCGTTCTACGGAAGCTTCGCGTTCTGAAAACCCCTGGTATAAGTAATCAGACTGTCTAACAACGAACAGCCAGACACCACATGACTCAACCACAATGGTTGCTCTGGATTTGCGCACTCATAACTGGCAGATCCAGTGATGGCCTATTGCCGATTCCAATTCTTCATCTCGTTGCGAAATCGGTTTCGATTAACGCCTTGAGACCAATCGGCAATCGGCAGTTGGCAATCGGCAATGACACAAATTCTCATTGACTGTTTCACCCATTCAGTTCTAACTTTTCTCTAGTTGCCACTTCTCACTACTGCGCCCAATGTATGAGAAGTTCAAAGAACTAGATGGCACGCACCCCTGGAGACTCGTCAGTCCGGATGGATTTGTCGACTACCGGGCGCGCTATCGTCCGCGCGGACGCGTCCTGTACGTCAATTTCCCACTGGCGCAGGAACTGGGTCTCATCCCCAAAAACCATCCGCATTCAATAACCAAAGAACTGGCGAGCGCAATCCTTGAAACGTTCTCATTAACCATAATCAACGAACATGACGTGAAACAGGGAATGAGATTTCCGGCTGACACCATCCGGCCAAACCTCTACATGGCAACGAGGTATCTGCAAACTCAGCACCGCAACAAGCAGGGCAAAACTTCAGGCGATGGTCGTAGCATCTGGAACGGTTATTTAAAAACGAAAAACCTCAGCTTCGATATTTCGAGCAGAGGTACGGGTGCGACGATTCTCAGTCCCGGCGCACAGGATGCACCAGATCGCGTCGTCAAAACTGGCGATGAAAGTTATGGCTATTCATCCGGTTTAGCCGAGCTCGATGAAATGCTCGGCAGCGCGGTGATGTCTGAAATCTTCTACCGGCAAAACATTCCGACTGAACGATGCCTCGCGGTTATTGGATATCCTGACGGGACGGCGATTGGCGTTAGAAGCGCACCCAATCTTCTGCGACCCGCGCACATCTTCCGCTACTTGAAACAGGGACGTCTTGAAGAAGTAAAAGCTTCCGTCGACTACTTCATCGATCGAGAGATTGCCAACGGATTCTGGAAACTCTCAAAAGACCGGTCGCGCTACGGGCAGGCGCTTCATTACCTCGCAGCTTCGTACGGGCGAATGGCCGCTGTGCTCGAGGAGGAATACATCTTCAATTGGTTGGCCTGGGATGGCGACAACATGCTCGCGAGTGGAGCAATACTCGATTACGGATCTATTCGGCAGTTCGCCGCCAAGCATGACAAGTATCGCTACAAAGACGTCGACCGCTACTCGGCATCCCTCGTCGAACAACGCGGTTGGGCCAGAATGATTGTGCAGACGTTTGCTCAGGTGATGAAATTTATTGAGACCGGCAAGAAGCGAAATCTGCAGTCGTTCAAAAACGCTCCCTGTCTGAAAGTTTTCGACGACGCGTTTCAAAAAGAACAAGATTATCGAATCCTTTGGCGCGTCGGTTTCGATCCCCGTCAGATTGAATGCCTGATGGAATGTAAGCCGAAGGAGGTGCGCGAATTTGATCGAGCGTTGAATTACTTTGAGGATCTGAAGATCTCCAAAGGAGTAGAGAAACTACCGGATGGCATCACTCACAAACCGCTTTTCCTGATTCGGAATCTACTACGGGTTCTGCCCGGTTATTACCTCTCGAATTCCATCAAAGGCGTAGAAGACGAAACAGCCTACATGCCCGCCGACGTCTTCTGTAGTTTCATGGCCGCATCCTACGCTAGTAAGAAGGATCTAAAACTCACCAAAGCGCGAATGTCCCACGTTAAGAATCTTCAGAAGTGCTATCTGACTTTGGTCGCCAGTCTTGGTAAGCCAATTGAAGAAGTACTAAACACGCTCCAGGAAAGATCCGCCGTCATCAATCACCGCCATCGAATCACCGGCGACGCGATGGTTTTTATCATTGAGGAAACACTGAATCTGAAGGATCGAATCAAGGTTGATGATTTACAGGAAGTTTTGGAGGCATTCATTGACTCGCAGGTCTTAATCCCTGGTGAGTGGCATCCGGTCGACATCGATCAACTAAAGGGACGAACACTGAAGAATGAACTGCTGCAGAAGTTCCAATTGAGTTTGGAGGAATATAAAGAATCGATTTAATGTTGGTGAAGCAGATCCACCGACGGTTCCGAACACCCACTCAACTCGCTGCGGGCTCTGCGGGCTCGGCGTCTCTGCGGTTTCCTGGACGGTCCGAGATACGCAACAGGCCAGAAAGTGAGATGCCTTTATTCACCGATTTGTGATCTGTTCGGAACTCAAATTACACCTCCGACGCGTAGTGCGGCAGAGCCGCAACCAATGAATTGCTTCTTGCGTTACGGCTTTGCCGCTCGATGTGAGGCGATGGCTCTGCCTCGCCGTAACCTGCCGCTCTCATTATGGGCTGTGCCCTTGGATCGGTCTCTGACCTCGCGCTTCGGCTCCACTCAACATTGACTGGTAATGTGTGGAAGGGTCGATGCCCGAAACCAGGGGCATAGCCCGAATCGTAAGCAGCACATTACGGCGAGGCGGAGCCATCGCCTCACATCAAACGGCAAAGCCGTGTGCGAGAATCTTCTTAAGAAAACAAGAAGTGGTTCCCTTGGTACGCAGAGTCCGCCGAGGCCGCGCAAAGTTGAGTAGTTCTAAGTGCTGAACCTCGCTATTCAAAACTCAAGCTGTACTCGCGACCGGCGACCAAGACGATGCTGGTCAGGGCGCCATTACGCGGAAGCTTCACCCGTCTACGATCTACAGCGAACCCAACTATACGTTGTCCCCGCGGTGGCCTCAGTCCGAAGTCTCCATCGACCTTCGGCCTTAACTTAGCAATGTTTGCCTTACCGTCTCGCCAGGTCAGATCAACTTCTACTCCGCCACGCGCTCGTAATCCTTTAACTGATCCATTGCGCCACGCTTTGGGTAGCGCCGGTAGAAAACTAATCTCGCCTGAATGACTCTGCAATAACATCTCCGCCATCCCTGCTGTGCCTCCGAAGTTGCCATCGATTTGAAACGGCGGATGATTGTCGAGCAGGTTTGGCAATGTCGACTTCGCTAATAGCGCCTGGATATTCTCGTGCGCAAGATCTCCTTCTTCCAATCGCGCCCAGAAATTGATTATCCACGCCCGACTCCATCCTGTATGTCCACTTCCTGCCTGCAGCCGGCGTTCAAGTGAAACACGCGCGGCCCTTGCCAGTTCCGGGGTGCGACGCACAGTGATCTGATCGCCCGGGTGCAGCGCAAAGAGATGCGAAATATGTCGATGCCCTGGCTGTGGCTCATCATAATCTTTGAGCCACTCCATCAGTTGGCCAAGTTTGCCGATCTTTGGCGGCACCAAGCGGGCACGCGCTGAAATCAGCTTTTGTCGAAACTCCCTGTCCACACCCAACAATTCACTCGCTTCGATAACACGACTGAAAAGCGCATGCGTTATCTGCGAATCCATTGAAGGACCCATGCACAGTTTCACGGCCTCACCGTCAGGTGCTTTGTATTGATTCTCCGGTGACAAAGAGGGACCTGTGATCAAATGACCTTCTCCATCGTCAACTAAGTACTCAATTAGGAATTCAGCCGCCTCTTTCATCACAGGATATGCACGGCGTTGTAGAAACTGACGGTCGCGCGTGTAATCGTAATGATCCCAGTAATGCAAACTCAGCCATGCAGCGCCCATCGGCCAGATACCAGCATGCACACCATCGATTGGCACCGCATGGCCCCACAGGTCAGTGTTGTGGTGAATCACAAAACCGCCGGCGCCGTACATGTGCTTAGCCACTCGTCGTCCGTCATCCCGCGCATTCTCGACCAGGTCAAATAGTGGCTCGTGCAACTCAGAAAGATTGCAGACCTCCGCCGGCCAGTAGTTCATCTCGGTGTTGATGTTGATGGTGTACTTGCTGTCCCACGCAGGCTCGAGGTTGTCGTTCCATTTGCCTTGAAGATTCGCTGCCATCGAGCCTGGACGACTGCTACTGATCAGGAGATAGCGGCCAAACTGAAAATAGAGAGCCTCGAGATCGAGATCAGTTTCGCCGGCTTCTACGCGTTTCAATCGCGCGTCTGTCGGTAATGTCGACTTCGCGCCGTTCAAATCCAACTCCACGCGACGGAAGAGGCGACCATGATCGGAAATGTGGGCGGCGCGGAGTTGCTTGTACGTTTTGCGCCCGGCAGCGGCGAGGTATTGGCGGCACCTGGCCGCTTTGTCTTTTTCACGGAAGTCAGTAGTGGCTGCGAATAGAAGCGTGGCGGAGTCAGCGTTCTTAACCTGGACCTCATCTCCAGTCACGAGTGTGGTACCACCATCCGCGACAAGCTTGGCCATTCCGATAAACTTCACGCCCACTTTTCTTTCGAGCGCATGACGTTCGCTGCGGGTGATCGCTTCGCCTTCGATCATCACAACGTCAGGTTGTTCTGTAATTGTCTTGCTATCGCGAGCTCGTTTGAGTGTCAGAGCGATGGAGACGCTCTTTGGCTTGTCTGCGGTTATTCGAACCACTATGACTTGATCGACTGCGGAAGCAAATACTTCGCGACTGAATCGAACGCCACCGGCCAAATAACTGACACTGGCGATCGCTGTGTCAAGATCAAGCTCGCGCTTGTAATCTGTCGCGGTTCCTTGTGTGAAATAGTTAAGGAGCAGATCGCCGAGTGGCTGATAAGGCGGCATGCGCTTTGGAATCGAAATCATCGTTCGCTCAGCAAGGATCTCCGCCTCTTTCGGTTTGCCGGCAAAGAGCAAACGCCTTACTTCCGCGAGATTATTCGCCGCTTCCGGGTTGATTCGATCGCGTTTCTCACCAGCCCAAACAGTTTCTTCATTGAGTTGAATGCGCTCGAAACCCGCACCGCCGGACACCATCGCCGCTAGTCGGCCGTTGCCGATCGGCAATGCTTCATTCCATTCTCTTGCGGGTTGTTCGTACCAAAGACGAAGATTGGACCAGGGGGTTTTACTCAGCCGCACGTTGCGGTCTTGCGGGGAGCTACCATTAAACGACGAAGGTAATAAGCCGAGGGCTGAAAGAATTAGAAAGGTGCGGCGTTTCATGTGTGTACTTAAAAAACGATGGCAGGCGATCTGCATCGTCTCACTGGGAGCGCGGACGTCTCGTCCGCAAACGTGTCGACAGACGCGCAGATCTATTCGCGCTTCGCGCTCAGTTGCGGACGAGACGTCCGCGCTCCCAGTAACTCTACGCCAAGTTCAAAAACGCGGTCGGCAGTGCTTCTGATGAGACACTCACAACCACCGGACCCTTGTGTTCGACGAAGATCTGTGCCCGTCCATTGTAGAGTTGCACTTTCCGTGCAGCGGTCGATGTGCCGAGGTTGTCGATTAGTCGGCCATCGCCCGCCAGATCGAATCTGACAAAGTTTCGCGCATCGACACAAAGCACAGCCGCAGCATCAGCCAACCGCGCCTCGATCAGCTTCGTCGTCGCGTCGCGCGGAACGCTCATCAATACCAAGCTGCTCGGCTTGCCCCATTTTGCTGTTTGGTAGGTAAAACTGATTTCATCTGAAACTGATACGCCGTTCTTTTTACCAATCGCCTTAATGACGTTTACGCCCTCTTTGAATTTGACTAGCCAGCGCAACCCCGCCGCTGGAAATTGCCGGCTGTCTCTCTTCCTCTCCTCAACCGAAGAACCATTAACGAACAGTTCCACGGTTGGGCAGTTTGAATAAACCTTTACGAGTTTGCATTCCTCCTTGTCGCCCCAACGAGTGGGCCAGGAGTGCCCGTAAATGTGGACCATCGGTTTGTCAGTCCAATACGATTGGAAGACAAAGTAACCTTCCTTCAACGTTAGATCGCGTTCGACCACTCCTTTTTGATTCACACGGGGAACGGGGTTGTTGGGACGTGAAGGTGTGGAGAAGTCCTTAAAGATCCACTGTGCGGCGCCAGTTAACTCAGGCATCGTCTCCTGCTCTTTCAAATGCCAATCAAAGAGGTTGCAGATGTAAGTTTCAGACCAATCACCATCGTTGGAAGGTCGTGCGACTCCACCACTTAACATGTTTGTGACTTGAGCCGCTGTGGCATTCGCGGGCTGCGAAAGAAGGGAAAGATATTGGGCCAGCAACTGATCGACTGCCTCTGAATGACGTCCCGCATGACTATCGCCGCCCCATTCCATGTGGAGAAAGTGGCTGACACTCTTGATCGCATCCTGCGTTCGGGTTTTGTAGTCGGTATATCGCCCGTGATACCAACCTGCCCAGATGGATGGCGAGTAGACATCGATCACATCCTTACAGAAATCGCACCGACGAATGGCGGTTTTGCGCGAAGGATCTAGTGTGTGCGCGATTCCGTTTAGCTCCGTCATGAAGGCGCGAATCTTTTCTTTATCAAACTCCTCAAAGTCACCGGGCCAATCGTTTTCATTTCCCAGTCCCCAGATGATCACAGACGGATGATTGCGATGCTGGTCAATCATGTTGCGCAGCATGCGTCGCGCCTGCTCTTTGTAGCGCTCGCCGCCCAAACCGCCGCGACACCAGGGAATCTCTTCCCAAACAAGCAAGCCAAGTTCATCGCATAGATCGAGGATGATGCGTGATTGCTGATGATGACCAAGTCTGATGAAGTTGGCGCCCATGTCTTTGATTAGGCGCATCTCCTGGCGCATCTGATCTTCAGTCATCGCCGCGCCGACGCCGGCGTGATCTTCATGACGTTGCGTTCCTCGAATCAGCAGGCGTTCTCCATTCAGCATGAACGGGCCATTCTTAATGAATTCAAACGAACGCAAGCCGAACGGTTCTATCGCTTGCATGTCACCGTGACGGCTCTTGAACGTAACGATAGCTCGGTAAAGCGATGGCGAGCGTGGCGACCACAAGACTGGCTTCTCCACAATGAAATTTGTGAGCGTTCGACTGCCTTCCCATACAGTCACCTTCTCAGTTTTTGTATGAATTGACTTACCGTGCGGATCTTGAATCTGAACAACCAGCTCAATGTCGTCTTTGAGTTGAGTCGGATTATACAAGCGGCTACTGACGCTGACGGTCGCCTGACCCTTAGGTGCTAAAGCCGGCTCGATGATTACGCGTTCGAGTGAAATCGCCGGCACATACTTAAGATTCACGTAGCGAAAGAGGCCGCCATAGAGATTGAAGTCGCTGAGATTGGAAGGAATCATTTCCAGATCTCGCGCGTTGTCACACATCACCGCAACTGGAACAGAGCCTGGATCCTTTTCCGTCTTGGGAAACTTACTGACTTCATCAGTGATGTCTACTCTGTACTCGTCGTACCCACCAACATGCGAATTGAGCAGTCGCGTATGAACGTAAACCTCGCTTTTCTGACCAGCACCTTCGAAATGCAAAAGCGTACGACCATTAGGAAAAGGGTTATCGATCTTCAGACGTGTCCGATACCAACCCTGGCCCTGGAAATAAGGAAGCTCAGCATCGACGGCATCCAGAGCATTGAAACAGTGTGGCAGCTCAACTTTCGCCCATGTGTTGGCGTCATCGTTTGCCTTTCGCCATGCTTCCCACGGACCCCCAAGGCTACCGCGGCGGTATTCCCAGCCGCTGATGAGACGTTGGCTTACGTTTTCCGGATGACTAGTCGGCGACTGCGCGACATTTTCTTCGAACGAAAGCGAAGTGATTGCCGCACCTCCAACAATTGCGCTCGAAGTTGATTTTAGAAATGTACGGCGACTGACTTTGGTCATTTCAGATCTGACGTTGCTTCTTCCTTAATCATGCAGTGCGGACTCTTACCACGACCAATCGCAACCAGCAAGGTTTTCTTTAGCTCCTTCTTGCCACGTCTAAATCTGAAGTGCTATAAGCCGTCGGCTCTTCATTTTTATTCAGAACCAATTTGACCAATTCGTAATCGAGGGCTTATGCGCATTTGTTTTTCGTGGCTTCTTGCAATTGCTTTTGTCGCGCTAGCTAGTCCACCGAGTTTTGCTCAACACAAAACTGATTGGCGCAGGTCAGCGCTGAAATCAACAACACCTTCGGATGAAATCGTTCGAGTTGACATCGATCACGATGGCAAACCCGACATCGTGGAACGTTGGTGGAACGGTAAGCGAGTTCGTTGGCTTGATGAGAACAATGACCTAAAGCCAACCGATACCCGCGGCGACCAGGTCAATGATGTACTTCAGATCGATAAGGACGGCGACGGGTATTACGATGGGCCACTCGACATCAACGTAAAGTGGGCCGATAACGACGGCGATGGCCGTGCTGATCTAGAGGCTTTCGTTACTCAAGGACGCGAATGGACGCAAGACAAGTGGAACGCAAGCGAATCGCATTGGATGGTTTTCATCGACGTCGAGAAAGACGGCGTCCTCGGGTGGCTCGATTGGGAGAAGTTTGACTTTTCAAATGACAACTGGGGTTACACCGGAACGACCGATTGGCTACCTGACTACAACGGCAACGCAATCTTTTTAAAAGTCCATCGTCCACCGCAGTCGCTGCCTGACCCGCGTCTGAACTGGGAAAATCCTTTTGCATTCTTCGACTACGACAACGACGGTGTCAGTGAGATGGCGATGCGCTGGCTTGATCCAGTTCCCGCACTCGACAAGGGTGTGACGAAACTGACCGGGGTGCTGAGCGAAGCATTCGTTACATTTGACATCGACAACGATTCAACCAAAGGCAACGAAACTGATTACGACATGTCGCTGCGAGGCGCGGGTGGACCGGGCATTCCATATCAGTCGTTCGTCCATAAGTATCCGGCATTGAAAGGCAACCCAAAATTCGACGGCTGCTTTCAGTGGAACAACTGGCGACACATTGACGAACTGATGTACATGCCACACGACGAGAGTTACGACCAGTTTTTTAATGCCAAATGGACGAGTCTCTATTTTGTCTTTGATGAAGACGACGACGACCATCGCTGGGAGCGCGTGGAGATGTACTACCCGATGCACGGCTTTGGTGGACCAAAAGAGATCGATCTTTATTCAACAAAGCGTTGGCGCCGGAGCAATTACGCAGAGCAATCGATGGTAGCGGAGAATGAGCGGCCGGGCATTGCCGGACATCCGCAGGCAGACTCGCTCGGTGACCGTGGTGAGTTTGACGAAGACAATTCCGGAAGGGGCAACCTCTACGTCGGCATTTTTGATCGAAAGCTGCATCTTGCCGGCGCCGAATGGGGAGCATGGACAGTTGATAAGAACGCTGAATTTCACGGGGGAGTGAAGACACCTTCACCAAAACCACTCGCGCCACGAGTCGAGGAGGTTGTTAAGTACACCGACACTGACAACAACGGTTTTCTCGATACGGTGGAATACGACTACGATGGCGATCGAAAGATCGATCTGCGGGTCTCGTTGTTGGAATATAAAACCTCGACTAATCCGCATCCCGACGTCGTGCCTTTAATAGATACGCACAAAGAAGGTTGGAAGGGGCTAAACATTCGCTTCGGCATGATTGCGAACCAGTCGTGGCAGGAAGCTTTGATGGTCTACCACGCGGCATGGCGGCGCGGGCTAACAACCGCTGAAATGGATAAACTCGCTTCAGCCTCGGCAATTGGTGAACGCTACGATCATGCGTACTGGTTGAAGGAGAAGGTATTCCGGTTGTTGCGATCACGCATCCAACTTGTCCGACAAAGCGAGATTTCGCGTGCAGTCACACTGGATGCTCTCGAGAAAGACCTAATCCGTTTGTACTACACGGGACAATTTCAGGAATACGCGAACCGGATCAGTGACGTGCCGGCGATGTGAGGGGCTTCCAGTCAGTAAAGCCCGTGATTGATTCGACGTGAATCCCAGTCAGACAGAGCTTAAGAGAAGAGATGCAAGACGCCGTGAATTGCGGTTTGGGAAGGGTGGTTTACCTGCCGCTCAGATCCAATACCACTCAACTTCGAATAACGAACGGTGAGCGGGGGGTAAACCACCCTTCCCAACCTGCATTAATCGTTCCTTGAACTATTTCATTGTCAGTTGAACCAATTCCCAAATCACGTGGCGAAGTTTGTTCCCAATTGTCTTCTGGCTATCTTTATCGTTGCGCTCGGGTATAGTTCTGCGCACGCCAAGACAATTGACGTTCGCAGCATGAAGGAACTTGAGAGGGCGATGAAAGCCGCTGCGCCCGGAGACGTCATCCAGATGGCGGTAGGTGAGTGGCGGGATACCGTAATAGACTTCAGCGCGAGTGCAAACGAAAGATTGCTTATAACCCTACGAGCAAAAGTTCCAGGTCAGGTCGTGCTCACCGGCAAGTCGAAATTGCGACTCCATGCACCCTACCTCGTCGTCGAAGGTCTCCTGTTTCGTGATGGTTCGTCGAACGAAGGCGAACCGGTGATTGACTTTCGCAGTCATCACGGGCAGGTAACAAACTCCGCGATAATCAACTACAACCCGAAAGATCCCTCAGTTCGATACCATTGGGTCTACTTCACTGGTAACAACAATCGTCTCGACCACACGCTTCTCGAAGGAAAGAACAATCGTAATCCTGTCGTGGCAAACGGTTGTTGTGAATCACGACGCAACAGAGTCGACTACTGCTATTTCAAAGACATCGTTTTCGTCCCCGAAAACGGTCGCGAAATTATCCAGGTTCAGGGCATTGGCCGCAGTGATCAATACACGCAAGACGGCGCCTTCTTCACAATCGAACACAACTTGTTTGAGCGAGCCGACGGCGAAGGCGCTGAAATCATTTCCATTAAGTCAAACTTCAATTTGATTCGCTACAACACCATTCGCGCGTCGCGTGGTGGCATTACGCTGAGGAGTGGATACGCAAACACCGTCGAGAGCAATTACATTTTTGGTGACGGGAAAACTGGAACAAGTGGCATTCGTGTTCAGGGGCCGCGTCAACGAGTTGTCAACAATTATATTGAGGGCGTGGTTCATGCGTTGATATTGCACACAGGCGAAGAGTTGTTCACCAACGGCTGTATCACTGACTATCTGACGGTCGACTTCGTTCCTCTAAAGCGACAAGAAGCTCCATGTGGCTACGTGGTGCGCTACGGTCAGGTGCGTGAAGGTATTTTCGCGCACAATACATTCGTGAATAACAGCGGCATCGACATCTATGTCGGTATCAACTACAAGAGCGGTTGGCCGCAGCAGCAGATGGTGCGCATACCTGAATCAAATGTGTTCGCCAATAATCTCATCTACAAACCTTCAGGCGGACCTGCAATAACAACGCAGATAGCGGATACCAAACCGCCGTTCAACAAACTCACCTTTAAGCCAAATCAGTTCCTCACCAATCTCGTGTTTGGTGGAGAACTGGCTATCGTGGAAACTGCGGTTAGTGTCGGGTTCATCACAAAGGATCCGTTGCTCACGAATGTTGACCGTATGTTTCGACCGGGCCAGAGAAGTCCAGCGAAAGATGCGGGCGTCCCGATTCCCAGGGTGTTCCCTGGTGTGTTTGAGGATATTGAAGGACACAGGCGTACTCGTCCCGACATCGGGGCGGATGAGATCTCTAACGATCGACCAAGACGCGGGCCGTTAACGCCTGCCGACGTTGGACCAACGTGGATGCAGACTAGGTAAGGATGAGGGATGAGGGATGAAGGATGAAGACCGACGCGGAGACCGGACGACGCGGCGACACGGCAAATTA
>DATIBJ010000046.1:0-3400 GCA_035457565.1 Pyrinomonadaceae bacterium
ACCCGCTACCGCGCGGTGGTACTGACCTCATGCCACGAGATCGAATACTACTCAAATTGCTTTTTGAAAGTATCGAACTGCTGCTGTAGATGCTCCACTTGAGACTTCAGTGACGCGACTTCTTGTTCGAGTGCTGAAACGCGATCGGAGGATGGCGCTGGAGTGCGGCGAGCCGTTGGTGATTCAGGTACGACATCGGTCGGGATCTCGCCGTTCAATAAATGCATGAAGCGAACTTCTTTCTGTCCCGGCTGACGAGGCAAGCGAGCAACCAAGGGATCCTCGTCTCGGGACATCAATCCATTCAACGTCTGCTCAACCTCTTCAAGACCGGAAAAGTCATAAAACCGCGCACCATTCCCTCGAAGCTCACCAGGCGTCTGCGCACCACGCAACATCAACACGCACATGATCGCCAACTCGGCCGCGTTCAGATGCAACACCTCCGGGACGACATGTTTGTATTTCGGCACGCGACTCGTACTACCATAAAAGACATAGGCAAGATTCTTTTCTCGTAAGCTCTCGAGCGCTTGCGACACCTCTTCATCCGAATACGAAGTCACGGGCGACCGGTTGTTCTTTTGATTACACGCAACTGTAAGCGCATTCAGTGTGAGCGGATAGTACTCGGGCGTGGTCACCTGTTTTTCAACGAGCGACCCAAGCACCCGCGTTTCGATGTCAGAAAGAATCGTCGTCATATCAGGGATTCACCGGAGACATCGTAGTGGGTCACAGTCAGTACCACCTGCGGTAGCGGGTGGGTGCGGAGCCGACTGTGATTCAGAAATACAGCTATTTCGCGCAAACAAGACCGCTTCGCACCCACCCGCTACCGCAGGTGGTACTGACTGTGACCCACGCAAAAACCGACTATTAACACATCCTAACGAAGTCCGTGTCTATCCGTTACTGATCGTCCCCCGAGCTTGTTCGCGGACCTGCGCCGCCGCGGCCTTCACTTCGTCCCACACTCAGGTTGTCGTAATTCAAAGCGGCGTTGAACAAAAGGAAAAACTCTCCTTGAGTCTGGTGACGCCACATCGGATTCGTCGCAAACATCACGACGTGACCACGTCCGACTGGAACGTCAACAATCGCCGGCCTGTTCGCGAGTTCCGAACCACCAGCAAGCATACCGCTCACGAGCAGAGTCTTTTCATCCGACCCGAATCGAAGCACAACCCGTGGCCGCAACTGCTGCGGAGTAAAAAAAGGGCTTTCGCGTTGTTGCTCGTCATCTGCTCCTGCTGCGCGCTCCGGTGCCGGACGTGGTTGTGGCATCGCCTGGATAACGTCAGGATCGTTCACGCCTCCACGACCCGAAGCACGGTTCGCGCCTCCCTGACCTCCGCCTCCACCAGCACCGCCACCTCCGCCACCGCCTCCAAATCCACCACCGCCTCCAGCCGCAACTTGAAACAACGGAGCCTGGCTAAAGTAGATCGGAAGTCCTGCATCATAACCGTAGGCGATAGGACTCTTGCGATCTGCGAACGTGGCGTTGTAGATCGAACCACGGGCTTGTAGACGATCAGCAGATTGGATGGAAACACCTGCCGTGATGCCGTAATCGATCGGGATCTGCGACACGCCGCCAATCGTTATGAATAAGCCGCCGTCTTCGATGAACTTTTGCAAATTGGCTACTCCATTCACACCCATGCCGCCACGCATGTCATCAGTCTGATCGGGTGACGTAACGAAATTTGGCGTAACAGTCGAGGCCTTCCATGGAATCGGATCACCGCGTCGCGGCATTCCGTTCACGATCGTTTGAGCGGAACCGCCGACGGGCGGGAAGATCAGCACATCAAATTTCTCACGCAGATTCGGAGTGTTGCGAATCACGTGATCCGAAATGTAGGTATAGGGAATCTGCAGCCGGTCAAACTCAATCCGGAACCAACCTTCGTTCTGCGTATTTGTCCACGTATGAACGATTGCGATTCGTGGAACTGCAAGTTCGTGAGTTTTGACTTCAGGAAGTTTGGCGACGCCAACGGCTTTAAGTCCCAACTCAGTGACTGACGCTTCCAGTCGCTGCTTCAGATCCGCAGGATTCCCTTCAGTCTTGATGATGAACGATCCTGTGTTGAACTGTTGCTCACCGACCTTGAACGAATCCTCGGCTGCACCGATCTTCACATCCTTTAATTTGAACCGAAGCGTTGCCAGCGTGTTATCCGTGTTGTGATTGATGACAAAGGCAGCGGGCGACGCTGCACCGCTGAGCTGCCCGCGAACTCTCGCATCAGAGGTCAGCAACGTCATCGGCACACCCAAAACGCTCTTGTCTGTAATCCGAACCGTCTTCACATTCCGCATCGCGCCCATCGTCCAACCCGTATCGTCGTACGGGTTTGGGTCGCTGACGTTGTAGTACTGCGTGTCGAGCAACATGTCGGCCATGCGCGAATACGGTTGATCCATGCGAACGATGTAAGAACCGGCCGGAAACTTTTGATCTTTGACCGTGAACTCCTTGTTCGCTGTTTGCACTTCGATCCCGCGCAACCGCATGAGGTTTACCATGTCGGCTGCCTCAACTGGACGCGGAGTGTCGCCGGGAATCACATACGCGGTCGGCCCTTCGTTCAATGCCTTATCGACTGCGCGTTTGCTCTTCAGATAGAAATTGTTCAGAAATCTCTGGCGGTCCCTCGCGACAAAATTCATCGCAAAGAGAATTGCCGACTGTTGCATGTTTACGTTGTTTCGCATCGACCAATTGACGCGCGGGAAAGGTGGATTCGGTCGATACCAAACCCTCGACGTTTGATTCGCGCCGAGTGTTCGCTCGCGTGTGTCAGCACCGCCGTTGCCGAAGGTCTCGTAGAAGCGGCCGATGGCGTTGTGGCCCGTGGCAATGTACAGCATGTAGTTCGGCGCCCAACCATCGTAGAAGCCATGTGTCCAAACGCCGGGCACGCCGCGTTTCGTCATCTCTTCAATCTCGTGATACGCGAGAAGCTGGAATTCATCGATCGCCAGAGGATCGAGCCAGGCGTTGTATGGACCAGTTCCTGTCATCGTGTAGAGATACGGAACTGATTCATGCAGGTCATGGAGAACTGTCGGGTGATATTCGAGGAACGTCCTCATTTGATTGCGAGTAAGAGCCAATGCCAGACCGAGTCCATCGCGATTGTTGTCGTGCGCCACGTATTTGCCCCAGTAGAGTAGCGGCGGCGTCGGTTTGCCAGGATTTGCTTTGCGGTAGTAGTAGAGGTCCACCATACGATCACGGCCGTCGACCTCGAGTGCGGGAGTGATCATCACGATCATGTTCTTGCGGATGTCTTCGATGAACGGCGAGTCTTCTACGGCGAGTCGATAGGCCATTTCCATCAACATCTCAGGCGAGCCAGTCTCGGGTGAATGGATTGAGCCAGAC
>DATIBJ010000047.1:0-15592 GCA_035457565.1 Pyrinomonadaceae bacterium
TTGAGGTTTGGCAGTCGAAGGCGAAGAAAGCGGTGACAGGTCACCCCACTCCAAAGAAACCGCAAAAGATCGGAGAAACTGCTGCTGCAGGTTCGTACAAGAAGTTGAAGGCGCCGAGTTCTAGGGGTCGAGTAGAAGCACCTTCATTGTTCTGTTATTGTCTAGCTGGCGCTATCACGATCACATCATGTCTTCGATGACGACCAAACAGATCCTGGATCGAGTGCTGGCGGGCGAGAGGATGACCGTCGACGAGTGCACTTATCTCCTCGAGTCCTATGACATCGCTCAAATGGGCGCCGCTGCCGATGAAATTAGAGCGCGGCGCCATCCTAACAACATCGTCACCTACATAATTGACCGCAATATCAATTACACGAACGTCTGTAATGTCGTGTGTACCTTTTGCGCTTTTTATCGTCGGCCCGGCGCGCCCGACACCTACGTTCGCACGTTTGATGAAATCTGCGAGAAGATCGACGAAACGATAGCGCTGGGCGGTACCGGCGTGTTGATGCAGGGCGGCCTGCATCCGGATTTCGGACTTGAATGGTACGAAGATCTTCTGCGTAATCTCAGCGTTAAATACCCCGGCTTTCAACTCCACTGTTTCTCGCCACCGGAGATTCATAATCTGCATCTGATCTCGAAGCTTGATTACGAAACGATCATGGCGAGATTGAAGGCAGCGGGTCTTTACAGTCTGCCGGGTGGTGGCGCTGAGATTCTCGATGATGAAGTGCGCAAACGTGTCGCGACAAAATGCACAACTGACGAGTGGCTTGACGTAATGCGCGCCGTGCATCGAGTTGGTTTGCGCTCAACGGCCACGATGATGTTCGGGATCGGAGACAAAATCGAGCACCGCGTACGGCACCTGCAGCGGATTCGCGACTTACAGGATGAAACAGGCGGCTTCACCGCGTTTATTCCGTGGACATTCCAGCGTGAGAACACCGCACTCGGACGGAAGATCAAAGACGAACCAACTGGCGTGGACTATTTGAAAATGCTCGCCGTCTCGCGCCTGTTCCTGGACAACATCGAGAACTTTCAGTCGTCGTGGTTGACTCAAGGCTTACGTTTGGGCCAGGTAGCGCTGAGGTTTGGCGCAAACGACATGGGTTCGATCATGATCGAAGAGAATGTCGTGTCTGCAGCAGGAGCCAGCAACAGCGCTGACGAACGGATGTTGAGATATTTAATTAGTGAGGCAGGTTTCATCCCGCAGCAACGAGACATACTCTACAAACACGTCAACCGAGAAACGCCAAGAGAGTATCCACAGATTACACAGATTACACAGATTAAGAGCTTAGACGGGTTGGTTGAGTAAGCAGGTAATTGAACGCAAGGTTAACTGACTCAACTTAACTATCTAAGCTCTTAATCTGTGTAATCCGTGTAATCTGTGGATACTCTTAAGCCCCAACGGCGCGCGCACGAAACGATTCCAACACCAGCGCGTTGAACTTCTCCGGTTGTTCCTGCTCAGGCATCATTCGACAAAAATCAAACACTTCCAGCCGCGCGCGCGGATTGAGTTGTAACAATTCAACCGCTCTTGTCACAGGCGCATTCAGATCCTGTTTGCCCCACACCAGAACTACCGGCTGGTCCAACTGCGAGAACGACGCTGACATATCAATGTTCAGATACCCAGAAAGAAAAGCGGCGATTGCATGCTGCGCCCCGGGCTGATGACTTGTGGCGTAAAGATTTGCCACCAACCGGTCGGTCACCCGCTTGTAGTCATAGAAGAGGGTCTTTTGTGCATAGTCGCGAATACTTCGTTCGCTCGCCATCACGTTATAGAACGACGTGCCGAGCACTGGCGACTGCAGCAAACCATAAAAGGCGGCACCCGTCATGCCAGGTCGCGTATTGAGCGTTGCGTAACCAGCCGGCGCATTCAAAATCATCGCGTTGATTAATTCCGGATGCTCCTCAGCAGCTTGCACGACATAAGCAGCGCCGAGTGAACTCGCCACGACATTTGCGCGATGTCCAACGACGTCACGAATGAAATCAGACAAAAGCTCTACATAGAGTTTGGAGGAATAGGGTGCGGCTGCGGGCTTGTCGGAGAAGCCGAAACCGAGAAGGTCTAAAGCGTAAACCTGAAAATTGTTCGCGAGTACATCGAAATTCTTTCTCCACATGAAACTGGAGAAGCCGGCGCCGATCCCATGAACCAGAACAATCGGTAAACCGGAATTGTTTAGACCAGCTTCCTTGTAGAAGATGCGACCGTACTTCCACGGGAAGAAATGCGACGTGCCGCCGAGTGCGCTGTCGTCGGGTTCTTGCGCGCTACGTCGAATCGAGGCATTAACGGCTGCAAGGGCGGCCACGCCCGCCCCGCCAGCCAGGAGTGTTT
The DNA here is from genome assembly GCA_035457565.1 of Pyrinomonadaceae bacterium. Taxonomy (GTDB): domain Bacteria; phylum Acidobacteriota; class Blastocatellia; order Pyrinomonadales; family Pyrinomonadaceae; genus PSRF01. The sequence goes on from DATIBJ010000047.1 coordinate 2,381, forward strand.
TCCAAAAGTTACCGAGCTTACCCATCGTTACTTTGATTAGATGAACGCGAAATCAAACTGCTCTTGATGGATAGTCGGATCGCTCGTGATATCGATCGGTCCCAGGTAATCCTCGATCTCAGTCAGCACATCTCGCTCGCTTGTGCGCAAAGTCTTCGCTACGTCAGGATTGATGCGCAACGTTACTTGCTTATTGTCGCTGTCTCCGTTCATTTCTTTCGCAAGACGACGAGACTCTTCGAGCAATTCATAACAGATGGTTTGCGGCGATTTGATCAAGCCCGCGCCCTGGCAGTACTGACACGGTGAACAAAGCGTTCGCTCCAACGACTGCTTAACGCGCTTTCTCGTCATGATCACAAGACCGAAGTCGTTGAACGAAAGCACTTTCGTTGGCGACTTGTCGTTGCGCAAGGCATCTTGCAGCGCTTGCATCACCTTCTGCCGATTGCGACGCTCCTCCATATCGATCAAGTCGAGCACGATGATTCCACCCAAATCACGGAGCCGAATCTGTCTGACGATCTCTTCGACCGCTTCGAGATTTGTGCGCGTGATAGTGTCTTCCAAACGACCGCCACCACGCCCCACAAACTTTCCGGTGTTAACGTCGATCGCAACGAGTGCCTCGGTTTGATTGATTACGAGGTAGCCGCCTGACTTCAGCCACACGCGCGGTTTGATCGCCTTATCAATTTCCGCTTGAACGCTGTAGGCCTCGAGAATCGGTTGTTCCTTCGTGTAGAGTTTCACACGCTTCACGAGTCGCGGTTGAATGCGATTAATGAACTCGACTATCTGTTGATATTCCTCCTCGGAATCGACGCGAATCGTTTCGAAGTCGTCTGACAATTGGTCTCGTAGCAGTCGCTGCACCAGATCAAGGTCTCGATGGACCAGCGCTGGGGCTTTGGTTTTCTCGGCGCTGCCGCGGATATCGAGCCACGTGCGGACGAGATACCGGACGTCGTCGCGCAGCTCTCGTTCGTTAATTCCAACGCCGGCAGTCCGCACGATGAAACCGCCAGACGGCACGTCTTCTTCAGCGCGAATCATCTGAATCAACTTTCGCAAACGATGCCGTTCACTATCTGACTCGATCTTTCGCGACACACCGACGTGTTCAACGGTCGGCATGTAAACGAGGAAACGGCCGGGGAGTGCGATATGCGACGTGATGCGCGCGCCTTTTTTGGCTATTGGCTCCTTAGCGATTTGAACGAGTATTTCCTGACCCTCACTCAACAGATCAGTAATGGCTGGTTGATGCCGATCACGACGTGACTGCCCACGGAATCGATCGCGCGAACGCGGCTGACGTTGTTGCGGCGAGTCGGGTGGTGGCGGAGCAGCAGTTTCAATTTGCGATTCGACGATGTTCTCAACGCTGTCGTCTGCACCATTTGCATCAGACGTTGATTCAACTTCCCCAGGAGCCGCTCCGGCGGCTTTGTTCTTGTTGGGCCGACGACGTCTCCGGCCACCGCGACGAGTCGCAAACTCGGCACGCGCAGGATTGTCAAACAACCGGGCGTCGCTATCACTGTATCCTTCTCCAGTTTCGGACGCTTCACCTTCAGTCGACGCGGCCGCTCGTTTCTTTGAGCTACGCTTTGTCGATGTTTTTTTCTTCGCGGCAGTCTTGCTTGCACCACGCGATGTTCGTCTCTTTCCTTCACCCGCGCTCGCCGCCTTTCGGCCCTTGCGTGCGGGCGCCGCAGGAGCTACCAGACCTTCTTCGTCGTCGTCACTAATTCTTTCAAAACTACCGTGATGCAGAGTTTCACTTGGAACTTCATCGACAAAAGTCTCCACGTGCGCTTCCATTGGCGCGCGACGCGTCGATTCAGGCATCAACCCTTCGGCGTAAGGATCACTTCCATCGTCAATTCTTTGAAACGACGGGTCTCCCATTGCGCCTGCCGAAAGCAGAGAACCGACTTCGGCACTGCGGAAATCATCTTCGAGATTGAATTCCACGGCATGAATTTGATCGAAGATCCGCTCCTGCAGCCTGGCGTCCTTAAACATCTCGCCATGATCTTCCTCATCGACAATTCGTTCGACTGAAGGATCGCCAAACACAAACGGAGTATCGGGAACATCAAACACTGGAGGCTGCGGTACATCGGAGATCGGCACCTCTTCGTGCTTCTCCCAGCGCGAGCGACGGCGGCCGCGGCGGCCGCGACGGCGCGGACCTTCGGTCGTTTCCGGGGCTTCGACTGCAACTGCAGGTTCCTCTTCCGCCTCGACCCGTTCTTGTGTCGCTTCGATTCTCTGCTCGCGCTCAACACGGTGTTGCGCAATCGCTTCAGCAGCAGCATGCTCAGGTTCCGGGGCGCCTTTCTTAGATTTATCAATAACTATTCGCTCGAACTCCTCTTCCTCATCGAAGAAGTCGGAAACGTAAAGGAACGCGTCGCGCTCAAGGCCGATATCGACGAAGGCCGACTGCATACCAGGAAGCACGCGCATCACGCGTCCTTTATAGATATTGCCGACGATACCTTGATGTTGCTCCCCTCGTTCGATGTAGAACTCAGCGACCTTATCGTCTTCAATGATCGCTATCTTTTTCTCGCGTCCGTTGACGCTGACTATCAATTGTTTTGCCATTTGCTACTTTCTTTCTTCATAGAAACTCGCCTTGGAGTCGATCGAGCAGACGAAGCGGTGCTCAGCGAAGATCGCTGTGGAAAGCACACGCCAGGCGGATGCAGATCTGACACGCGTAGATGAGTTCGAATATTGCCCGAGAGGCGACCGGCTCGAGAACCAGTTAGCGGCGGGCGGTGGTGGATTTGTGTACGACTACAACTTGAGGTAGGCGCAAGACTCGCGGCGAATGGACCTCGAAGGCCCACACCACGAGAGGATTCTCGTTCTTTCAACAGGTAACCTGACTAGCCGTTTTTCGCACCGGTTCTATCGGGGAGCACTGGTCAGACTACAGAATGATCTGCTGCCAACCGTCGCTGCGAACCCGAGTTCACGGTACCGCTCTGGATTTGTGAATCCTAAGCGTGGTCCCACTGGCGCTCGGCCAGTATCGGCTACAACCAAAAATATTGGAGTCGTTCAATTGAACGACCGTACAAAAAACTTGTCTCGCCTCTTAGCTTAGGAGCTTTTCAAGACTCTTTCTGCTGTGCTGTTGAGCTGGCACTTGGTAGAGCGCCGGGCGAGCGGTCGCAGTATAACCCAGACTTGCTTGAAAGAGCGAACGGAATTGCCAATTGCCGATTGCCGATTGCAAAACTCGCTTACCAATGAGTCCAGGCCGTATGACCTCAACCCACCAATCGGCAATCGGCAATCGGGCAATGACTTATTTCTCGTATTTCGGTAGCGACTCGATGAGATAATCAAAAGCGAGCCACAAGCTCCAGCTATGATGGAAGAAGAGAATAGGAAATAGAATCGCCACAACAAATAAGACCTTTAGTACGTTTTCGTAATCGGCGCCCACCAGCAACAGGGCGAAGAAGCAAACCACCAGAATGATCAACTCGCTCATGACTACATTCATCAAAATCGCGCCAACGAAGAAGCCTTCTTCACGCTTAAACAGAGCGTGACAGTGCTCACAATGATGCTTGACGTGGAATGGTTTCTGAACAATCGACGTAGTTCCGCACGCAGGACATCTTAGTCGCAAGGCGCGGCCCAATGTTTGAAGGATGCTTCGGCGTGCGGGATTGTTTCTCATACGTCAGCACATCTCGCCAGCGGGGCAGTGGCCCGCGTTCTACCTAACCACGTGTTCCTCGTCTATTCACTTTCGGTTTATTGTACCCACGCTCACCATATGGCTTTAATCTCTCAAGCCACATCTTCTCCATGAACGCCAGTTCCCTCTTCGCATCGAACGTCGGCTCATGACGCGGCTGGAGTTCCTCCACAATCTCGAACGCGAAGTTATTCCCACCTAACTCATTCCATTCCACTTGCAGTTCCCTATTGGGATGCTGCCCGGTCGACAACTGATACTTGTGCCGGTTAAGGGTGCCGTGCAAATCGACGCCGCTACCGAGAAACACTCGATCCGTCTTCGTATTTCGAATCAAGAATACGCCGAGCGGCCGCGACGCGCTCTTGTACTGTTGAATCAGTTCTTTGTTCTGCTTGTTCTTCAAAGCCGGAATTACTCTTCAGTAAGATGTCGGAAAGAAGTTTCTCGCAAACTTGCAAAGCTGCAAAGCATGAAACCTTCATCGAAACAGCTCAGGCTGAAAATAGATTTTATGTTTCAATCGTGAATCGCCGGGTCAATGTGCATAACCTCCAACTCCGCCCGAGCAGCGCAACGTATAAAAGGATCAGCGCTCAAGCTTCATCGAAAACAACTCAAGGTGAATGAATGCAGGTTGGGAAGGGCGGCTGCGTTGTTTCGGTGGAGCTTGCGCGCTGATTTTTTGCACGTCGCCCTGTTCCGCGGGATGTTGGGATCTTATTGTACCCGTCTATTGTTTCGGACTTGGCGAGGGCTTCACTGCTGGTTTTTTCGCTTCGATTTGTAGACTGCTGCGGACTAAATCCCACAGCGGTTCATGCTTCTTCAACTCTTTGTCTGGTCCAAAGTACGTCAACACTACGACGCGCTCGTTTATTAGTGCCCAGTAAATTTTCGCGGCGCCCGTTTCGCCTCCAAGGCTTGCCTTGATATTCACGCCTTCAGCTTTCGTTGTACCGATGTCAGTCGAGTCGGGCGATTGCTCAGGCTTCGCACCCATCGCGATAAACTGTTTCGCCGTCGAGTTGATGTAGCTATCGATGAATGCTTTGCGCGCCTGAGGCAGCTTCTCCGGTGTGATTCGCCCCCGATGAATAAATACCCTGATCTGGACCTCAGTATCGGTTCTGGAGAGCGTTACTTGTTGCGCATCGCCATTGCTATCGTCCACCAGCGTCCAATTCGGCAGGTAGTTGAACATGACGCCGTCCTTGTTGAATTGCTTCGCATCCGACGGGGATGCTTGGGCATACACGCTGCTCGACGAAACGATAAAGAGTACAAGGGCAAAAAAACCGGTAACTAATTTCACGACAACCTCCAGCAGTTAAGTATCGAGCCTCTGCAATTGTTCTTCTAATAATTGCCACACCTGGCGGACGTGCTGCTCTGTTGTACGAATGTTTCCAATCGAAAGCCGCAGCGTCAGTTGATTATTAAGTTTCGTGTGCGACAAGAGTGCCTTCCCTGTTGCATTCACGCCATGCATGATGGCCTCGTTTAATGCGTCAAGCCTTTCGTCGCGTTCTGATTCGGTTTCACCGTCACGTTTCGGACAAGCGCGGAAGCAAACAAGTGCGAGCGGCGTTGGTGCCATCAACTCCCACTCCGGTGATTCATCAATCCACGATGCAAACAGACGCGCGAGTCGACAATGTTCGCGAATGCGTGCCGCCAGACCTTCGTGTCCGAAGTAGCGGATGACCATCCACAACTTCAACGCCCGAAACCTTCGACCAAGTTGTACGCCGTAATCTGATCCGCTGCGAACCTTTTCTTGTTCAGGTGTACGCAGGTATTCCGGTACCAGAGAAAACGCTCTGCGCAGGAGATCCATGTGGCGGCAATAAAGGACGGATAGATCGAAAGGAGTGAACAGCCACTTGTGTGGGTTTACCGCCACAGAATCAGCGCGTTCACAACCGTCCAGAATGTGACGGAACTCCGGCACGACCGCAGCCGATCCGGCGTAAGCCGCATCGACGTGTAACCACATGTCGTGCGCTTCACCAATCGGAATTATCTCGCGAATTGGATCAATGCTCGAAGTCGAGGTTGTTCCTGCGGTCGCTACAATGCAGAACGGAATGTAACCATTGCGCTTGTCTTCTTCGATGGCTGCTGCCAACGCTTTCGGATCCATTCGAAACTCTGAATCCGTTGGAATCTTTCTCAGGCCGCGTTGCCCCAGGCCAAGAGTTATTACGCCTTTCTCGATCGACGAGTGGGCCTGTTCGGACTCATAGACACGTAACAGCGGCAGATCAGGTCGGCCGCTCATTCCATCTTCGCGAATCCGCTGCTCGACGCCTTCGCGGGCGGCAGCAATCGCGTGCATGCTCGAGACGGACGCGGTGTCGTAAATGATGCCTGTCAGGCCGGCATCGAGACCCATCATCTGCCGCAACCAGTCGAGCGCAACTTCTTCAAGTTCGGTTGAAGCCGGGGACGTCCGCCACAACATTGCTTTGTTGTCGAACGCGGCCGTCAGTAGTTCGCCAAGAATGCCTGGTCCAGAGGTTGACGTTGCAAAGTAGGCATAAAACGATGGATGACTCCAATGAGTCAGAGCGGGAACAATCAGCTTGTCGAGGTCGGCAACGATGTTGTGCATCGACTCGCCGTGCTCCGGCGGCGACGGCGGCAACTGCTGTTTGAGTTGGCCCGGCTCAATCTGGGCCAGCACCGGAAGCTGTTCGATATTCTCGAAGTAATCAGCTATCCAGTCGATGAGTTGATGACCAACCCGCCGGAACTCTGCGCCGGTCATATCGCCAAGCTCAGGCGCTGAATCGCTATTCGCAATTTGTGATTTGCTCATTCGAAACGTTGATTTTCTGGACAGATCAGGCGAAATCGGTATAATGCGCCAACCGCTCGTTCAAGGTTTACCCGCTCCCAGCGTGGCGGCTGTGGTACGTTAATTCACTCGCGTTTAGACAGCAAGTAGACAACTCATTCTCGTAGGCAAAACTTAGGAGCCCGGAGATTACTATGGCCGATGCTGTTGAGCACGGACGAGACTCGAATACTGGTTTTATTCGCGGTCTGGGCCTACTCGATTCAACGATGATCGTTGCCGGATCAATGATCGGGTCCGGCATTTTTATTGTTTCCGCGGATATCTCGCGGCTCGTGGGCTCCGCCGGAGGATTGCTTCTGGTCTGGATTATCACTGGGCTATTGACCGTCGCTGCTGCGCTTTCGTATGGCGAACTCGCTTCCATGATGCCCAAGGCTGGCGGGCAGTATGTTTACCTGCGCGAGTCTTATACACCGCTTTGGGGATTCCTATACGGCTGGACGCTATTCCTCGTAATTCAAACAGGAACCATCGCCGCAGTCGCGGTCGCCTTCGCCAGGTTTCTCGGGGTTCTGACCCCATCAATTTCGGCGAACAGTTGGATTATCAGTCCGATTAGGGTCACGTCGGGCTATGCACTTAGTCTCTCCACGCAACAACTCATTGCCCTATTGCTAATCGTTTTCCTGACTTTCATAAACACCCGCGGACTGAAGTTGGGAAGGCTGATCCAGAATGTCTTCACCTCGGCCAAGACGCTATCGCTTGTCGCGCTGATCGCACTCGGAATTCTGGTCGGACGAAACGCTGCGGCAATGGCCAACTTCAGCAATTGGTGGACGCCACAGAACGTCGATACGATTACGCCCGGATTGAATTTTGCTCCTGTTGTTTCCGCGGCCACCGGAGCCTTTGGTTTGTTCGTCGCGTTCTCTGTTGCACAGGTAGGATCGTTGTTTTCCTCTGACGCTTGGAACAACATCACATTTACGGCCGGCGAAGTGAAGAATCCGCAACGAAATATTGCCTTATCGCTCGCGTTGGGGACGTCGCTGGTAATCGGGCTTTATTGTTTGGCCAACGTCGCTTACCTTACCACCTTACCTCTGAGCGAGATACAACATGCTCCGGACGATCGTGTTGGCACAGCAGCATTGCAGGTGATTTTTGGCGGCGCGGGAGCCACGATCATGGCCGTTGCGATCATGATCTCGACGTTCGGCTGTAACAATGGTTTGATTCTCGCCGGAGCTCGCGTTTATTACGCCATGGCCCGCGACGGTCTGTTTTTCAGGTCGACCGGGAAACTAAACGCCAACCACGTGCCTGCCTTCGGTCTCGTTCTCCAAGGCATCTGGGCCAGCCTGCTCGTTTTGCCACGTACCATCAGAGTAGGCGAGGGTGGCGCAATTACGTACGGTAATTTGTACAGCGATCTACTCGACTACGTGGTGTTCTCCGTCTTGATCTTTTATGTGCTGACAATCGTGGGACTCTTTGTGCTGCGCGCGAAATGGCCAGATGCCCAGCGTCCCTATAAAGCTTTCGGATATCCTGTCATTCCGGCGCTCTACGTGATCGCTGCTGTCGCAATTATAATCGTGCTGATTGTTTACAAGACCGCTACGACGTGGCCAGGACTGCTTATTGTTTTGACCGGCGTGCCCGTCTATTTCATTTGGCGGAAACTGGGTGAGCCAATGGACGCGACAACCGCCGCACTCGCGGAAGACTGAACAGCTCCGAGTTCACTGAACATCAAAAACTAACTACTGAGGAGAATGAATGGCTAGCAACCTATTCGCAACGAAACCGCTCAGCTTGTTGCTTGAAGAAATGAAGGGCGAGAACCGCCTGCGTCGCATTCTCGGACCAACGCAGTTAACGGCTTTGGGCGTCGGTGCGATCATCGGCACAGGCATCTTCATTCTGACTGGTGTCGCCGCGCATGATCGGACGGGACCAGCATTGATGCTCTCGTTCGTGCTCGCGGGTTTAGCCTGTGTATTCGCTGCATTGTGTTATGCGGAGTTTGCATCAATGGTTCCAGTGGCTGGATCTGCTTACACATATGCGTATGCGACGCTGGGCGAATTGTTTGCCTGGATTATCGGTTGGGACCTGGTACTCGAATATGCAGTCGGATCAGCAACAGTTGCGCACGGATGGTCTGCTCACTTTCAGGAGTTCATTCCAATCTTTCACGAGGCGCTTCCATTTATTCCGGCATCGCTGCCGGAAGCCTTTCAAACTGCTCCATTTAACTACTGTTTGAACGTTGGCGCGAAATGTCCTCACACGGGATTTGTTTCCACCGGCTCTTACTTTGATCTACCAGCCATCCTGATAACGTTCATCCTAACCATCGTTCTCGTTAAGGGAATAAGGGAGAGCGCCACTTTCAACGCAGTAATGGTGGCGATCAAGTTAGTCATCGTTCTGATGGTTATCGGAATTGGCGTCTTCCTGATCAATCCCGCCAACTGGCATCCGTTTGCGCCATATGGCTATACGGGCGTTAGCTTCTTCGGCCATACCATCCTTGGCGAAGCAGCACCTGGTGGCGAACCGATCGGTATGTTTGCGGGCGCTGCGATCATTTTCTTTGCTTACATTGGCTTCGACTCGGTTTCAGTCCACTCGGAAGAAGCCAAGAACCCCGCGAAGGACGTTCCCATCGGCATCATCGCGTCGTTGATCATTTGCACAATTCTCTATATCGCCGTCTCGGCCGTCTTGACTGGCATGGTCCCGTATAAGGACATCAACATCGATGCGCCCGTTGTGGACGCTTTTAGACGCGCCGGTTTGACCTGGATGCAGTACCTCGTTGCCGCGGGGGCGATGACGGGAATCACGTCTGTCTTGCTCGTCATGATGTTAAGTCAACCGCGCGTTATGTTGGCGCTTGCACGCGACGGCCTGGTGCCCAAAGGCTTCTTTGGTGACATACATCCCAAGTTCAGAACACCATGGAAGTCGACGATTCTAACGGGGCTGTTTGTGGCCGGAATGGCCGGCTTCATCCCGCTTAGCATCCTGGCAGAAATGACAAGCATTGGTACGTTGTTCGCTTTTGTCATTGTGTGTGGTGCAGTTTTGATCATGCGGAGGACGAACCCCGATGCGAAGCGACCCTTCCGCGCTCCGCTCGTTCCACTGATTCCAATTCTAGGCATCTTAACTTGCTTGCTGTTGATGTTCTCGCTGCCTGCAGAGAACTGGTACCGGTTGATCATTTGGTTATTAATCGGGTTTGCCATCTATTTCCTGTACGGCAGACGCCACAGCGTCATGTCCAAGCAGCGGCATCTTGCTCACGAAGTCGCAGCTCACGGTTTGACAGGCCAGGCTGTCGCAGATCCTGACGCTCCACCGGGCAGTCCAATCGCGCCAGTGGATCCGAAAGTCAGGAGTGATGAATAGCGGAAGCGACGCGTGAACTAATTCACGGTTAGGGGCTGAGCTGATGAGGTTCAGCCCCTCTCGTGCGTTTAGCTTCCTGAAAGCAAAACGCAACAGAAGAATAGGGTTTGAGATCAATGACGCGCAGCCTCGGCCGGCTTTTGCTATCGATTGCAATCATTTTGCTCTGCGCTTTCCCGGCCTTTGCGGCGCCGAGCTCAGATGGGCACAACCAACTCAATCCCATCGTGCTAATCGGCATTGCCTTTGTCTTATTGATAGGCAAAGTTGGTGGCGAGATATTCGAACGCGTACGACAGCCCGCAGTACTTGGTGAACTAGTCGCAGGCGTTGTCGTCGGCAATCTGTCGCTTGTCGGATTCTACGGAATCGATCCGCTCAAGACTGATCCAATTATCGCGGCGCTAGCACAGATCGGAGTGATTATTCTGCTCTTTGAAGTCGGGCTTGAAACGAACCTGAGTGAGATGAGGGAAGTGGGATGGTCGTCTCTGCTCGTCGCAGTCACTGGTGTGATAGTGCCGTTTTTGCTTGGCTGGCTTGTCGCTGGTTATTTCCTACCCGAAGAATCCACCCTTGCGCACATCTTCGTTGGTGCCACTCTTTGTGCGACAAGTATTGGTATCACCGCCCGCGTGCTTCGAGACCTCGGGAAAGTGAAGGTGCGAGAGTCGCGGATTATTCTCGGCGCCGCAGTTATTGATGATGTACTGGGATTGTTGATTCTCGCCGTCATATCCGGAGCAATTCAAGCAGCAACGACAGGTCAACGACTAACTGGGACCAACATTGCAGTAATAGCCGCGAAGGCCTTGGCGTTTCTCCTTGCAGCGATAGTGGCCGGTCATTTTCTAATGCCGCCGCTGTTCAAAGGCGTCGGCCGATTCAAAACGGGAGGCGTGCTGTTGGCGTTTTCGATCGTGTTCTGCTTTACGCTCGCGTGGCTGGCAGCGATCGTCGGACTCGCGCCCATCATCGGAGCATTTGCGGCTGGGTTGGTGCTCGATGAAGTTCACTTCAAACCTTTTGAGCGTGGCGGCAAGACCTCGCTTGAGGAACTGCTTCGGCCTTTGAGTACCGTACTAGTGCCAATCTTTTTTGTATTAATGGGCTTGCGTCTAGATCTGCGCGCGTTCGCGCGAGCAGACATTCTCGCCTTCGCAATCGTACTGACGATCGTTGCGATCATCAGCAAGCAGGCGTGTTCACTCGCTGTGGCGGAACGCGGATTAAATCGTTTAGCGGTCGGCATCGGCATGATTCCAAGAGGTGAGGTCGGCTTGATTTTCGCAGGAATTGGTACGGGTCTTTCATTACCCAATATTTACGGAGCGAATGAGCCCGTGATCAACGCGGCCACCTTTGGCGCTATTATCGTGATGGTTATCATAACTACGCTTGCAACGCCCCCTGTTTTGAAGTGGGCTTTATCGAGGAAGCGGCAAAAGAGACAAAAGTGAAGCGACTCATCGTAGTTCTCATCGTTAGCATTCTTATACTCGGCTGTTCCCGACGCCCTAATTCCAACCCTAGAGATCGCACCCCTCTCAAAATCGGATTCTTTGGAGATCTGAGCGGACCAACTTTCAACTTTGGCCAATCAGCAAAGAATGGAATGTTGATGGCTGTGGATCAGATCAACCTGACCGGAGGTATCAACGGTCATCCCTTAGACGTGGTAATGGAAGACGATCACGGTAGTCCGGAACGCGCAGCCGAACTTGCCGGCAAACTGATCTCACAAGACCAGGTGATCTCAATTATCGCTGCCGGAACTTCGGGCAATAGTCGGGCGGCTGCACCAAAAGCTCAAGCCGCTCACATTCCGATGATCTCACCTTCGTCGACGGACCCGGCGGTAACCCAGGTCGGCGACTACATTTTTCGCACCTGCTTCGTCGACGCGTTCCAGGGTGAAGTGATGGCCCGCTTTGCGTTCCAAACATTAGGGGCAAAGAAGGCGGCCATCCTATACGACTTCAACTCACCTTACGGTCGTGGGCTAACGGATTTCTTTGAGTTTAGTTTTGCGAAACTTGGCGGACGCATCGTCACCAAACAGTCGTACACGCAGGGCGATGTCGACTTCAAAGGTCAACTGAGTACGATTCAAGCGAATGAGCCTGACGTGATCTACATCCCCGGCTACTACAACGAAGTTGCGATTATTGCCAAACAGGCACGGACGATCGGATTAAAGCAACCTTTACTTGGCGGTGACGGCTGGGATGCGCCAGAGCTTTGGCCGCTCGCTGGTGATGCTCTGAATATCTCGTACATATCGACGCATTATTCGGTTGACGATCCATCCCCGGCAATCCAAACGTTTGTGCAGGAATACAAACAGCGGTTTCAGAATCTGGTTCCTGATGCGCACGCGGCGCTTGCTTACGATGCCACGCGCGTTCTGGCGAACGCGATTGAGCGAGCTGGCTCAACTGAGGGTCCGAAGATTCGCAGCATGCTTGCTGAGACAAAGGATTTTGCGGGCGTTACGGGTGTCATTAAATTTGATTCCGATCGGAATGCCGTGAAGCCGGCGGTAGTTCTGAAGCTCGAAGACGCACGTTTTATTTATCAGGAGACGCTGGAACCAGAAATGCTGAGCGCCCAGCCATCACCGTCACTTTCTCCTTCTCCGAGTCCGAGGAGGCGTCGACGATAACGTCTTCATTAGGTGTTTCCGCAACCTGACAGGAACTGCGCAAGTAATGTGCGATACGCTTTTTCAGATTGTTGACTCTCGCTACACTCAATCTGACAGAAACTGCACAACCAATGTCCGATACGCTTCAGCCTGTCGTTGCCACCTAATCGAAATTAAATCTCTCAGGCAATTCTTTCCGGCAGTAATTCCATCGATGGCTTGAATACGGTATGAACGTGATTCGACATGATCGAGAAGGCATCTAACCGATAAAGGTCGTCGTCACGCCGATGGAGATTCTCGGCAACGTTATCGGCGACGGCTTCGTCCAGCAGCCAGGCCTTTGCACAAAAAGTCCGGAATCCCACCGACGCAGTCGGTGGATGGTTAATACTCAACCTACTGAGATCATCCCCCTTGTGAGGGAATACCACCGACGCAGTCGGTGGATTGTTCATTCTGACCTTCACACCGCCGTCAACACGCTAATGCTTTCAAGAAGTTTAAGTTTTGCAAGCGACCGCGATCGACCGATTAGGCAAGGTGTGAACAATCCACCGACTCCCCGCTTGTCTGCTCTTTTAGCCAGTGGGTCGCAGG